>JBBRRN010000006.1:0-21349 GCA_038200685.1 Nitrospirales bacterium | reverse complement strand
GGCGAAGCTCCCGCTGTTTACGCCGTATGATCTCCGGGCCACCTACGCGAGCCTCATGTGCGCAGCGGGGACCAACATCCTGAAAATAGCCAAGCAGATGGGCCACACGAACGCGACGATGCTGATGAAGTACTACGCCAAAGATGTGGAGACGGACACCCGCGTTGCGAACGTCCTGGATCGGCCCGTGAAATTCTTTGGCACCAAATCCATCCTTGGCACCACGGCACACGAGGAAAAAGAGTCGGAAGCTGTTGAAATACTTGGTGGGCCGTGTAGGGGTCGAACCTACGGCCCGCTGATTAAGAGTCAGCTGCTCTACCAACTGAGCTAACGGCCCACCGGGTATGTATGTGGCGGATATCTGTGTGCGGCCCTACCCTTTACCAGTGTGTGGTGCGCCTGACAGGATTTGAACCTGTGGCCCTCAGCTCCGGAGGCTGATGCTCTATCCAGCTGAGCTACAGGCGCTCTTGCAACCAAGGGGGGTGACAGTAGCATAGGATTTTGACCTCTGTCTAGCCGGATACCGATAAAGTCCGCCAGCGGCGTTCTCGCATCGCTCAGAGGCTCAACGTATCGAAGCGTACGCCTTCCCTCTTTGCTCGCTGTGGTCTTGCTGGACTGGGCTTTTTGAGCATCCGGCTAGGTATGCTCGTGTTGTGCTAGACGTGCGGGCGATTGAATTTTCACCGAGCCACAATAGATTTTTCTCAGCCTGCAGGCAGTCCCGTGCGAAGGTTCTGATCTACAGTTCGCTAAGAAACCCATAAGGAAGGAACACCTCTTCTCCTGTCGATCCAATGGCCTGCCGAAGTGTTTCCAGAGAAGCGGCTTCTTCCTGCGCTAAACGATCTTCTTCTTCCCGGAACGCGATGGGAAGTCGAACGATGGGGATAAAGCTTTGGATCTCGCACGCGCCATGTGCCAGACCGTGATCGTCCGTCGGGATACCCATTGATCGGCAGACCAGGGGGCGGTGAGAGTAGACACCACAGCGTCCGTCTGTGTCGAGTGCTGGACAGGGATGATGGTGAAACTCGGTGACTAGTCGATCGATGTCCTGGTCGGTCCATTTGTCGAGCAGCTCGGTGTGGGTGAGTTGAGGGAATGCGGCTTCCATGGCAGCGGTCTGTTCGATGGCGCGTTGCTCGATTTGATGGCGGTGAGTCGGCGGAAGACCGGCGAGTCCCTGTTGGAGGGTCTGGACGTCGAGGAGGGTGATTGGAAAGGGGCCGATACAACAGTTGGTACAGCCGAGTCGGCAGGGAACTTCACCCAGGAGCGCGGCGGTTGCCCGTTGGAACCAGTTGTCAGTTGTCCGATACAGCGGAGGAGGGTTGGACGGAGTGTGACCTAGGAGACTGTCTGACATGGCGTTCGTGACGAGGCGAAGGAGGCGCGGCGAGATGCAAGGCCGCAGGCCAGGAAAAACCGGAGGTGTATTCGTTGGAATACATAGAGGATTTTTTCTGGCCGAGAACGACGCTGATGGTCGCGGATCATTCGCCGCAGTAGAAGGATCACTGTCAGACAGGCTTCTAACATGGCGATTCACTCTACTTTGATGGAGAGATCGACGATGAGGTCGCCTTTGGGTGAGTAGAAGCCCTGGCTGTCAATCTGGACGATGCCGTTGCACTGGTCTTGGTAGAACTCCAAGATCCATCCGTTGAAGTCATAGCCTTCATCGGTCATGTCGTTCTGGGCGAATCGAGTGGTGAGCACGAACCGCGCGCGCTCCACATAGGCGCGCACGAGTCCCGCTTCGACATCGTCGTGCGCAGAGAGGATATCTAAAAACTGTGCCTTCTCTTTGTCAAATACATCCTGATAGGTGCCTCGATCCCGCACACAGATCACTTGAATCGGCTTCCGGTTGCGATCGTATCCGATCGTCACCTGGACCCAGGCCCATTCATCCAACATGGTGTCGTCCATGTTCGGCGGAGTGATGGGTGTCTGACCGCGTGACGTGAGAAATTCCAAGAGCAAACGGAGCGGTGGGGAGTTTTCTTTCTGACAAAACACGCGAGAATACTGATACGGATCGGCCTGCGCTGCTTCATCCGGTTGGATGGGTGATGGCAGAATGGGCAGATCTTTCCCCATGCTAAAAACTCCTGGATGCGGCCACTTCGAATCACCTACATGACAACGCACGCTACTCTACGCTGGCTGGTCTTGAAACTGCAAGAAATCGGCGAAGGCGTTTCCCTACGCCTGGCCTATGTTTTTCTGGTTGACAGCCTCGGAGCGCTTGGATAGACTCCCGCAGGTTTTCGCCGCTTCTAGCGACAGGACTATTCGGTCATGAATATTCATCGAGTCTGAGCGGAGTCACGAAGGGCGAGTTCACTACAATTCACCATCACCGTTTTTAAGGAGGTTGCTCGTATGGCTAAAGCAATGACCAAGTCGCAGATCGCCGATCACCTGGCCCAGAAGACCGGATTAACCAAGAAGGCCTCCGTCCAGCTCATGGACGACTTTGCCGCCTTGGCGTACAAGGAAGCGAAGAACGTGTTCGTGATACCTGGGATCGGGAAGCTTGTGTTGGCGAACCGCAAAGCCCGCATGGGCCGGAACCCACAGACCGGCGAAGCCATCAAGATTCCAGCCAAGCGCGTTGTCAAGTTCCGCGTGGCCAAAGCCGCCAAGGACGCAATCCTCGGGAAAAAATAAGCAATGATCGTCCGTCGCGCGTCTTCTTCCGGTTTCACTTACGCCGTATAAAGAACCAGAGGGCCGGCTCCCCGAACGGGGCGCCGGCTCTGTTTTTTCTCCCCACCGCTATAGTGACGGGCCGAGGCCTGTCCCTCCCATGCCGTCATGCCCAACGAGCTTGATGGCATCACCGTCCTGAACCAGTGAGTCTTCGCTGGCGATCTTTTTATTGATGGTCACCAGCACTTTCTTCTGGCGAATCAGTTGGAGGAGATGGCGCAACTGGATGCCCTGCCGCTGGATGACTTGGCGAACGGACATGGGAGATGGAACTTCACAGGCAAGGTCCCGTTCGCCGTCGGCTGTTTGCAGCTGACCCATCAAGGAAATAGTGATCATGGTCGGATACTCCTCATCTTCATTCGCAACACCCTCGTGGGAAGCAGGAGCATGAGACCCGTTGACTCCGTGCCGGTCGCCATCGATAATGCTCGGCCATGCCGTCGTTGGATGTCCAGAATCCCGGGATGCCGGATTTGCAATTCGTTCTGTTCGTGTCGGCCCTCTGCACGGCTGATCTCACGGCATGCAATGTCGCGCCGGCACTTCGAGCCACCATGTTCGATCGTTGTTGGGCGCTCATCCATACCGAGGGGCCGCCGACTGACCCCAAGGAACGTATACTCGATCTTCGCCAGGGAACGGAGCTGACACTGGAGGCCTGTTTATCGACGATCCGCTCGATGCTGACGGATGCCGGTATCCGGACGATTACGTGGGATCATCCGGTGAGTGAGCCGACTCACGAGAGTACGCCGGCGGCCAAACCGTTGATCGATCGGCTTGGGCAATTGTACCCCGAACCTCCCGAAATCGTCGACCCCTGAAACCATCCACCAGGTTAGTCGAGCGAGGCCGTCGAGGCAAGCTGGAATCATGCGATGGATGGAGTCAGCGCCTGCCTGACGCTTGTCCGATCGGCCTCGTGCAAGAGCCATAGACAAGGGGATAAAGAGGAGCGTTGTGCGCGTGACCACCACCGATATCCCAGGCGTCGTACTGATTGAACCGGATGTGTTCCGTGATCCACGGGGGCTCTTTCTCGAAACATACCATGCCCGCCGGTATGCGGACGCCGGTATTCCAGGCCCCTTCGTTCAGGATAACTATTCCCAGTCTCTCCGCGGCGCGCTACGCGGGCTCCACTATCAAGAGCCGCACGCTCAGGGTAAGCTGGTGATGGTGACTGACGGAGCCGTCTACGACGTCGTGGTGGATATCCGAAAGGGGTCGCCAGGATTTGGTCGATGGTATGGAGTTCATCTCTCAGCGGAGAATTGCCTGCAAGTCTATGTGCCACCTGGTTGTGCGCATGGATTCTGTGTGACGAGCGACCGAGCCTCGTTTCTGTATAAGTGCACGGACTATTATGCGCCGGGCGACGAGCGGGGCATCATCTGGAACGATCCAGTTCTCGCCATTCCCTGGCCGGTTGCGACACCGATCTTATCTGCAAAGGACCGAGCCCATAAGTCCTTGGCTGAGATGGAATCAGAGTTGCCACGGTATCGACCGATCGGATGACGGGAACTTATTGATTCCACGAGGACGGCTATGTTATTCACCGAGGGCATAGTGGTAAGATCCCCAGAGCAGTGACGGTACGATCTCTAAGCACTAGGAGGAGGGCACAATGGGAAAAAGTTTACAAGGGACCAAGAGTCACGACAATCTCAAGGGTGCATTTGCCGGAGAATCCCAGGCCAATCGGCGCTATCTGTATTTCGCACGACGAGCGGATATCGAAGGCTTTCCTGATATCGGAGGGTTGTTCCGCGATACGTCAGAGGCGGAAACAGGTCATGCGTTTGGACACCTGGATTTTTTGAAGGAAGTCGGGGATCCGGCGACTGGTGTGCCGATCGGCAATACTGAAGCGAATCTCAAGTCGGCGGTCGAAGGCGAAACCTACGAGTACACACAGATGTACCCTGGCATGGCCAAAACAGCTCGGGATGAAGGATTTCCTGAACTTGCCGAATGGTTCGAGACACTCGCAAAAGCGGAGCGCTCCCATGCGAATCGCTTCACGAAGGGGCTCGACAGCCTGAAGCAAGGCTGAGAAAAACTGATAGGAGTCAGCGTTCAGCGGTCAGTTTTCAGAAGGGCTGGATGAGGATCGGACTCCTCCCTGTCCCTGATGGCTGACCGCTGATTGCTTCTGATCGGAGCAACGTGAATGGTCTGAGCCTGATTAATCCTATCGACCCCGCGCAGCTTCAGAGAAACACGCAGCGGATCTATGAAGTCTGCGACGGCTGCCGGCGCTGCTTTAACCTCTGTCCGTCGTTCACTACGCTGCTCAACGGCATCGATCGGTATGAGGGAGACGTCGCGAAACTGACGACGACCGACCACCATCAGATCGTCGATGAATGCTATTACTGTAAGCTCTGCTACAACCACTGTCCCTATACGCCGCCGCATCAGTATGCGCTCGACTTTCCCCGCTTGATGATTGCATGGAAAAAACACCTGGCCGTAACGCGTGGGGTGAGCTGGCGCGATCGGTGGTTAATCAAGACGGATACAATCGGCTCCCTCGGAAGTCGGTTTGCGTCTGTGGCTAATTGGGTTATGGGGCTCCGGTTCCTCCGTGGGTTGATGGAGTCGTGGGTCGGTGTGCATCGAGATCGACAGGTCTTGCGATTTGCTCCGGAGACCTTTCTCCAGTGGTGGGGGCGCCGCGGGAAATCACAGGTTGCTGCGTCTGCTCCTAAGAAGGTTGCATTGTTCGGGAGCTGCATGGTCAATTATCAAGCGACGGATGTCGGCAAGGCGACGATCCAAGTCCTCGAGAAGAACGGTGTGCATGTCGTGGTTCCTGAGCAGCGCTGTTGCGGCATGCCCTCGTTCGATATCGGCGATACGGCGGCCATTCAGCTGGCTGCCTCGGCGAACGTCGCCTCGTTTTTGCCCTGGGTGGAGCAAGGCTACGACATTGTCGTGCCGGTGCCTAGTTGTAGTTTGATGTGGAAACGGGAATATCCTGAGATCATCGGGGGCGATGAGGTGCGGCGCGTAGCGGAACGGACGTTCGATATCAGCGAATATCTGATGAGGTTGAAACGGGAGGGCGTGCTGGCCACAGATTTTCAGCAGAAGCCCGGGCGAATCGCGTATCAAGTGCCGTGTCATTTACGGGATCAAAACATCGGATTTAAATCTAAGGAGCTCATGGAGTGCACCGGCGCGCAGGTTGAGGTGATTGAAAAGTGTTCAGGCCACGATGGCGCATGGTCCACTAAGACGGAGTTCTTCCCTCTCTCGATGCTGATCGCGAAGAAGGCCGTTCGAGCGATTGAACAGTCTCCGGCCGATCTCGTGGCCTCCGATTGCCCGCTGGCGGGATTGCAGTTGGACCAAGCCGGTGCGATGACTCATGTCGGCGGAAGGCCGTCGCAGCATCCCATTCAAATTGTGCGCGATGCTTACGGGTTACCACGATGAATCTCTTGGCCCCCCATGACCTCTTGCCCGTGGGAGAGTATGAACGGCAGCGGGAGCAGTTTCGCTCGCAGATCATCGCGCTCAAGCAGCGGCGAAGGACTTTCCTCGGGCCACTGCTCACGCTCGTTTTCGAAAATCGTGAGACGTTGCGGTTTCAGACCCAGGAAATGATCCGTGTCGAGCATATTCTCGATCCCCGCAAAGTCCAGGATGAGTTGGACGTGTATAATGCCCTCATGCCGGGAACTGGCGAGCTGAGCGCTACCTTGTTGATTGAGATTACAGAACAGGACCGGATGAAAGAATGGCTCGACATGTTCATGGGGCTCGATCATGGTGAAAAAGTTGCGATTCGCGCCGGGAGTGAACACGTATTCGGACAGTTCGAAGGTGGCCACAGTCATGAAACAAAAATCAGCGCAGTGCATTTCGTCCGATTCCGGCCGACCGCGGCAATGACCGCCGCGTTCGCCGACTTGCGCCAGCCGGTCATGCTGACGGTGTGCCACGGCGAGTATCACGCTGAGGCGCCTGTTCCCGGGAGTATGCGAGAAGAGTGGCTCTCTGATTTAGCAGGAAGCTGAAAAAGCCCGCCAGCGGCGTTCTCGCATCGCTCAGATCCTCAACGGGGACCCGGCCGCCTCACTAACTCGGCGGCGTGCACAGACGTGGTGCTCCTTATTCGTCGCACCCTGCGCCCCAGAGGGTACGTCTTCGGATCTTCGCTCGCTGCGGCCTCGCTCGCGGAACGGCGGGTCTTGGCGCGCCGGGGCTGGGCGGGTAAGAAGTCAGGTCTTTTTGAGTATCCTGCTGAGCGCGTAAGCGCCAAGGAAGGTGTTGAATGTTTAGTGTTGAATGGTGCTTGAATAATAATGACAGACGGCCCGTACACTCAACATTGAACATTTACAATTAAACATTTTCATTATGTCTACCGTCTTGCTGACAAAGCGCCTCGAGTTTGCCGCGGCGCATCGGTATATTAATCCTGAATGGGATGAGGCCAAGAACCGGGCCGTGTTCGGTCTCTGCTATAACCCGCCGGCACACGGGCATAATTATATAATTGAGGTGACGGTCTTGGGCGAGGTGGACCCAAAGACCGGTATGGTCGTGAATCTCTTCGATTTGAAGTGCATCTTACTCAAGGTTCTCGAAGAGTTCGACCATAAGAATTTGAACCTCGATATGCCCTACTTCAAGGACAAGATTCCCACGTCGGAAAACCTGGCCCGTGTGCTCTGGAGCAAGTTGGACGAGCAGAAAGACATCGGTACGCTCCACGCCATTCGATTGTATGAAGATGAAGACCTGTATGCCGAAGTCACGGCAGATGCGGGATTCGACGTCGCTAGCGTGACGCGGCGCTACTCGTTCATGGCCCTGCAGGATGGCCATCAAGGGCGAGAGTGGGATTGTTTCGTGACGGTCCGTGGCACGATCGATCCGGTGACGGGGATGGTGACGGATATTGGCGCGCTGGATCGTATAGTGCAGGAGAAGGTCGTGAAGGCGTTCGATCGCCAGGATCTGCGCCATGTCTTCGATGCTGAGTCTGTCACGGGCGGGCAACTCGCCGAACGGATATGGACATCGCTCGTATCCGGCCTCTCATCGGGTCGCCTGGCCAACGTTCACGTCGTCCAATCTCGCGATCTCACGTTCGATTATGCCGGTTGATGTTCGTGTTATTGGATCGCTGCGTATGAAAAGCCTGCTCGCCGTTGTGGTATTGATGGCCTGCCTCTCGTGGGCGGCCATGGCGTGGTCTGCGGATGAAGGTGTGGCGATTGAGAAGGTCGTCAAGGAAGCTGCCATGGCATCCGCGACCTACTCTGAAACCAGAGATAGTCAAGCCGTGTTGAAGCTGTATACCAAAGACTATGTCGGTATTCAGGATGGCGAGACGGAAACGCGCGAGTCCATCGAGAAGTGGTTTTTGGAATATGAATCTGAACTGAACAAGGGGAATACACTGCGTTTCATCAACATTGTGTCGAACCTACGTGTCCGGATGCCGGGTCCCACGGCGTGGGCGACCTATGACTATGTATTTCAGGCGATCAGGAAGGGCGAACTCGAAGGGCAGGACTCCGGGCAATGCACCACACTCCTGCGCAAAGAAGGCTCAACCTGGCTGATTCAGCACGAGCATTGTTCCAGAACACGAGCAGTGAAATAATTCCTGTCCTCTAAGCCGGTGGCGCCTCGTTCCCGTGACTTAGGAGCGACCCTCACGGGTTCGGCCCGATGGAAGCTTTCGGAAATCCTTCGCAGTCTCTGTCAGATCCCGCTTTCCTCCCCAGCTAAGCCTCGGCGGTTCCCACTGCTCCAACAAAGTTTGCTCAAGACCACAGGCCTGCTGCGCCGCTGTAACACTCGCTAGACGTTCCCCTCAATCTAGTTTTTATTGTCGGATCGATAGATAGGATTTTCGATCTCTATGTTAGAGGGAGAGAGCTACTAAAGAGCATCTGAAGCTAACCTTGTAGGGGTTACCCTTCATTCTATCGGGGGTAGACGAGTTGAGCTGCACCGTGCGCGCGTCGAACGAGTACAGCGGTATCATGCGCGTTCCGCGACCACGGAGGAGAACCAGGCTGCCCGCTCTTTTTTCTACTTGAGTAAGTGATCCGAAATCAGCGCGGCGAGTTCGGCTGGTTCCACCACCCCTTCGCGGGTGAGCAGCAGCTTACCGTGTGAAAAGAAATGCGTGGTGGGATAGGTCTCGAAGGTATGGCTCTTCTTGATCTCGCGGCAGCGGCCTGGGACATGCATCTTGGCCTTGCCAATTTTCACGTCAGGAAACTTGGCAGCGGTCTCTACCAGGATCGGGTCGTAGGCAAGGCAGGGTTCGCAGGTTGCGAGGCCGTAGGCGACGATCGATGCGGGCGCACCGGTGAATTCCTTGTAGTTTTCGTCTCTGACGTCTTCGACGATTCCCGGCATGATTGAAAGACCTGCGTGCTGAGTGCTGAGATTGGGAAGTTATCTCCCAAATCTCAGCACTCAGTCCTCAGCACTATTTGAATTAGCTGAGACTTGCGAGAGCTGTGAGAATGTCCTTGTCCTCCCGCGCTACCTTGATGTCCTGCACCTTCGCATAGGCGACCTTGCCGTTCTTGTCGACGATGACGGTTGCACGCTTCGAGCAGTTCAACGGCTCAAAGTAGAGGCCGTAGCCCTTTGCCGTGGTCCGATGCACGTCCGACAGCAGCCGATGCTTCAGGTCCATGGAATCAGCCCAAGCCTTGTGCGAGAAGAAGCTGTCACAGCTGACGCCGAACAGTTCTGCGTTGGCCGATTGGAACTTGGGGAAGTCGTCGGTCAAACACTTGTTCTCGCCTTGACAGACGGGGCTCCAGTCCAGTGGATAGAAGCAGAGCACGACATTCTTCTTGCCGCGATAGTCGCTCAGCTTCACGTCCTTCTGGTCCTGGTCCTTTAAGTTAAAATCCGGTGCGGTATCGCCCACCTTGATTTCTGGTGCTACGTCGCTCATCTCTGAACCTCCTTCACTGGGTTTAATCCGGCCTCTGACACTGTCAGCTACAATTTTGTACCGTGTGACTTAGAACCTTGTCAACAGTCTTGAAGACCTAATAGAGGTCTAGATCATCCATAAGTGGCTGATAAAGTAGGCGGACTATGATACTAAACGAATTTCACGAAAACTCAGCATGCGTCCGGCGGGCGCCGCGGTACGGTGATTGGCAATCTCAATGTTCTGACCCAAGAGCTCTAGGCGTATGCGACTGCCTACTTTTAGCGACTGGCCGATTCTCGTCAATTCGTCTGCCGCTCCTCTGAGCAGATCGCGCGCAGGTTGGTCCGGAAGACCAGGGGAGAGAAATAGTTCAAGCTCATTCACTCCGAACTTACTGAGGCCGAGCGTGTAACACCACGTCCGATGGCTCTGTTCATCCTCGCCCTGCGTGATCAGGATGTGATCGGCGGAGACGAAATGGGCCAGAGAGCGATCTTGCCAATCCGAAGGGTTGACGTATTGGTTGGTGACAATGTCATGGGCTGTGCCTTGCGAGAGGAGCGTGAGGCCTTTGGCCAGTCGCGTGGCAAAGAGTATGGTGTCCGGCATCTCACGCGGGGACACAAGAGAGGGCGCCACGGCCCCCATCACATCGTGTTCCCATGCTAATTGTTTCATCACATCGGCGACGTGGCTCATCGGCAGCGGCATCACGACATGGGCCGACCAGGGGCCGTGAGTCGCTTGCCAGGATTCTATCGAGCCCGCTTCGTACTGGATGGTCAGAGGCCCGCCGTATTCCTTGTCGTACCAGATCTTCAGTTCGTCTGTGGCCGGCGCGACTCCCCGATAGCCGACAAAGTAGAGCGGGGGGCGGCGGGAGGAAGGCTTGGGAGTTTTCTTTTTGATCCTCATCGTGGTGCGAGAGCTTATTTGCTGGATTTCTTGGCCCTGCGGCGGTCATCCGAGTTGAGGATCCGTTTGCGAATACGCAGACTCTTCGGCGTCACCTCAATCAGTTCATCTGGGCCGATATATTCGAGCGCGAGCTCCAAGCCCATTTCCCGTGGCGGTGTGAGGACCAAGGCCTCATCGGTACCCGACGCCCGCATGTTGGATAACTGCTTTTCTTTACAGACGTTCACGTCCATGTCTTCGTCTCGGCTGTTTTCGCCGACAACCATCCCGCGATAGACATCTACGACCGGGCCGATGAACATGGTACCCCGTTCTTGGGTCATGAAGATGGCATAGCCGGTGCTGACTCCGTCTTCGTAGGCGACGAGCGACCCGTGTGTCGCCACCGTGAGGTCGCGCTGCTCCACCGGTTCGTATGCGACGAAGACATGGTGCATGATGATGGTGCCGCGCGTTTTAGCGACCAAGAGGTTTTTGAGTCCCATGATGCCGCGGGTAGGGATGTGGTACTCCAGATGCATTTCACTCGGTCCGGCGTCGGAATGGATGAGCCGCATGTGACGCAACTCGCCGCGGCGCTTGCCGAGCTCTTCAATCACGGCGCCTTGATAGGTTTCCGGTACCTGGATGGTCAGCTCTTCATAGGGTTCGAGGACCTTGTCCCCATCCCGGTGGACAATGACTTCCGGTTGCGAGACTTGCAGCTCGTACCCTTCCCGGCGCATTTGTTCGATCAAGACGCCGAGATGCAACTCACCGCGACCGGCAACGAGGAACTTATCCGCACTATCCGTCTCTTGCGCGCGTAACGACACGTTGGTCTCGAGTTCTTTGAAGAGTCGATCGCGCAAATGCCGCGAGGTCAGGTACTTCCCTTCTCGTCCGGCGAACGGGCTATTGTTCACGGAGAAAGTCATTTGGACGGTTGGCTCGTCGACCGTGACCCGGGTCAGTGCGACCGGATGTTCCGCGTCAGCGATCGTATCGCCGATGCTCACTTCGTCCAGGCCTGCGACCGCAACGATTTCCCCTGCCTCCGCGCGTTCGATATCCGTCCGTTCAAGACCTGAATAGACTGCGAGGTCTGACACCTTTCCAGAGAACTTGGCGCCATCCTTTCCGAGTACGACCACATTCTGACGGCGGGCGATCGAACCTGATTGGATTTTCCCCACTCCCATCTTGCCTTTGTAGAGGTCTTGGATCAGAGAGAGGACCAGGATCTGGAGGGGCGCCTCGGCGTTGATAGCCGGCGCCGGGATCTTTTCCAGTACGGTATCGAGGAGTGCCGTAATGTCCGTGCCGGGCTTATTCATATCAAGTGTTGCCGTACCCTTGATCGCAGCCGTGTAGACGATCGGGAAATCGAGTTGCTCGTCCGTGGCGCCGAGATGGACAAACAAGTCGAAGGTCCGGTTCACCACGTCATCGATCACCGCGTCAGGGCGGTCAATTTTGTTGATGACCACGATGGCCTTGTGACCGAGCGCGAGGGCCTTCCGCAACACGAAGGTCGTTTGTGGCATGGGACCCTCTTTTGCGTCGATCAAGATGAGGACGCCGTCCACCATGCGCAGGGTCCGTTCAACTTCACCGCCGAAGTCGGCGTGACCCGGCGTATCGACGATATTGATCTTCACGCCCTTGTAGATCACGCTGGCGTTCTTGGCCCGGATGGTGATCCCACGCTCACGTTCCTGATCCATCGAGTCCATGATCCGTTCACCCATATCGTCAATTTTGCGATGCACATGGGTCTGTCGAAGCACGGCGTCAACCAGGGTCGTCTTGCCATGGTCGACGTGGGCGATAATGGCGATATTTCGAATGTCGCTACGACGCCCCTTAGGAGCGATATGAGCTGCGACGGGAGATTCTGTTGTGGCTATCTGATCCATAGATATTGCTGCATGCTCCAAAAAAAAGACGCCCAGAAATCCAGGCGTCGAACCGTAGTATACCCGAAGCAAGATATCCGGCACAAGCGATGATAGGAGACGATATAAATGGGGCGCGTCGCTGACACCGGCTTGAATCTTGAGTTTTGAGGGTCTCCACGGTATGGTGATCGTGATAATCATCTCAGGAAGCCAAGCCGCCTTTGAGGAGTCTGTCCGACAGTGCCTTCGTGACGAGGCGAAGGAGGGACCACCAGATGCAAGGCCGCAGGTCAGGAAAAACGTGAGGTGTATTCGCTGGAATACATTGAGGATTTTTCTGGCCGAGCACAACGCAGATGGTGGCGGATCGTTCGCAGCAGTAGAAAGGTCAATGTCTGACAGGCTCCTGGGAAACCCCGCGTAACCATGATCGATCGACCGGTACAGCTACAAGATCCGCTTCGTCAACCGCCACCTCGTCGCGGATGGCGCTGGTGGCAGATCTCGCTCCTGAGCCTGGGGGCGATCATCGCGATGGGTGGGCTGACCGCGGGTGGGTTGCTCTGGCACTTCTCAAAAGACCTTCCTGCGTTGGACCAGTTGGGGACCTATCAGCCAAGCCTCGTCACGCAGGTCTATGCGGTTGATCAGAAGCTCATCGGTCAATTTTTCATTGAGCGTCGGATTCTGACCACCGTAGCAAACATTCCCGAACGGTTGCGTCGTGCGGTCATCGCGGTTGAAGATGTCCGGTTCTTCGAGCATCCCGGCCTCGACTACATCGGCATGCTCCGTGCGGCCTGGACGAATGTGCGCCGAGGGAGCAAGGTCGAAGGAGCCAGTACCATTACCCAGCAATTGGCGCGGTCGTTGTTCCTGTCGTCCGAACGTACCTTCGACCGCAAAGTTCGTGAGCTCATTCTGGCCTATAAAATGGAATTGGTCCTGACGAAGGATCAAATTCTTGAACTGTATTTGAATCAGATTTACTTCGGGCAAGGCGCCTACGGGGTCGCGACAGCGGCGCAAACATATTTTGGAAAAGATCTCTCCGCTCTCACGGTTGGAGAATCCGCATTTCTAGCGGGACTCCCGAAATCGCCGAACCATTATTCGCCTTTCAAGGCTTACGACCGCGCAAAAAAGCGGCAGGAGCATGTCCTGGCGCGCATGGAAGAGGCGAAGTTCCTCACCGCCGCAGAGCGCGAACAGGCTGCGACGGAGATCCTCAATTTCCGTCGTCCGGGTGTTGAACAGGCTGCGCCGTACTTTGTGGAGTATATCCGCCAGTTGCTGGTCGCGAAGTATGGCGAAGAGACGGTGTACAAGGGTGGGCTTAAAGTCTATACGACCTTGAACATGGAGATGCAAAAAGCTGCGGAAGCGGCTTTCGCGGCTGGTCTTCGTGAATTGGACAAGCGCCAAGGGTGGCGTGGTCCGCTTCGGACGGTCGATGTGACTGCGCCGGCCCCGTCCCCTGCTGCAACGGATGCGGATCTGACTCTGAAGGTGGGGGATTATCGCGAAGGGTTCGTCACCAGAGTGGGGAAGGACCATTTTCTGGTGCAGGTTGGCGCGATGGTGACCAAACTTGCGTTTGACGATATGGCGTGGGCGAAGCGCCGTCTGACTGGGCCGGATTTGGGGAAAGATGTCGTCGTCAATCAGAATCTCAATCACGTGCTCAAGCCTGGTGATGTCATTGAGGTCATGGTGAAGAAGCTGGATCGTGACATGGCCCATGTGCACCTGGAACAGACTCCTCTCATTGAGGGAGGGTTGATCGCGCTGGAGCCAGGCAAGGGCGCGATTCGAGCCATGGTGGGAGGCTACGATTTCGGTCGCAGTGAATACAACCGGGCGGTGCAGGCGCATCGTCAGCCCGGGTCCGCGTTCAAACCGATTATCTACGCGACGGCCATGAATCAGGGGATGAGTCCTGGGTCAGTGATCCTCGACGCGCCGGTCGTCTATGAGCAGGAACAGGATGAGAAAACGTGGAAGCCGGAGAACTATGGAAGAAAGATCCATGGCATGGTGAGTTTGCGGGACGCGCTGGCCCATTCGCACAACCTCGCGACGGTTCGTTTACTGGATAAGGTTGGCGTCAAAAGTGTCATTGAGTTTGCGAAAACGGTTGGGATCACCAGTCCATTGGCGGCAGATCTGTCCTTGGGGCTGGGCTCATCGTCCGTCGGGCTGATGGAACTGACCTCCGTCTACAGTGTGTTTCTGAACCAGGGGCGTCGTGCAGAACCCCATGGGATCCTGTCCGTGAAGGACAACGCGGGACAGGTGCTCGAACAGGAGGAGTCGCAAGCCATTCCTGTCATCTCTAAAGAAACGGCGTACTTGATTACCAACATGATGGAAGACGTGGTTCAAAAGGGGACCGCACAGGCGGCGAAAGGGATCGGGCGACCGGTTGCAGGGAAAACCGGAACCACCGACGAATTTATCAATGCCTGGTTTATTGGCGGTGCGGCGAATTTGGTGACAGGCATCTATGTCGGATTTGACGATCGACGGTCACTCGGCGAAACAGAGTCGGGGGCGCATGCCGCGCTGCCTATTTGGATCAATTTCATGCAGGCCGCGTTTAAGTCGCTCCCAGTCGTGGCCTTCACCATTCCGGAAGGCGTCACATTCGTCAAGGTCGATCCGTCGACGGGGCTCCTTGAGGATGAGCAGGAGGGCCAGGCGAGTACCGTCGAACTCTTTACCAAGGGCAGTGAGCCGACACAAACGACTCAGCGCCGTTTGGACCCGATCGATTTCTATAAGCTAGATCAAATCCCCGAGGGAGCGCTGTAAACAGTTTGAGGGGAAACCATCTTCCTGCTCTGTTAGACACGCAACGTAAGAATCCCCTTGAGCGCCTGTTCAATATCTTCCGATGAGGTGAGGAGACTTGGCGCAACCCGCGCATACTGCGTCGCGTAGGGTGTGACACTCCCAATGATCTTTTTTTGCCGAAGCCGTTCGGTCACGTGTCGTGGCGTCATTCCTGCCACTTCAAAGCAGACGATGCCGGACGACAGATCTTGCGACATCGGCGTGTGCAACGTAACATGCGGCATCTTTGCCAGACCTTGCTTCATCTGCTGGTTCAGTTCGTAAATGCGTTGTGTCACACGAGCCTTGCCGATCGCCCGATTGAATGTGAAGGCCTCGTCGAGTGCCCACCGGTGCTCGAAGGAATGAAATCCGCCTGGTGTCATGTAGACGGACTTCGGTAGATCTTTCGGCGGACTCACCTTCATCCAGATATCGAAGGCTTGATTATTGAAAGTCGGAATAATCGCGTTGGCCACAGGCCAGGCTCGCTGATGTCCCCACACAAGACCGGTCCCTCGTGGACCGAACATCCATTTGTGCGTCCCCGCGATCAGGAAATCGCATCTCACTTGGGAGAGGCGGAAATCTTCGACGCCCAGTGCATGGACCCCATCGACGCAGAAGATCACTCGATCCTGCTCAGCGCGGGATTCGTTCAATGTATGAATTGCCTGGGCCATCTCCTGGATCGGAAGCTTCAGGCCAGTGCTCGAATGGACCCAGGTCACCGCGATGATACGGGTATTGGGTCTGATGTTCTTGATCAGATTGTCGAGTAACTCTTGGCGCGATACATTCTTGAGGGAATCATAGAGAGAGATTTGGCATACGGTGGCCCCGGTGCGTTCTGCGCGAAGCCGCAAGGACGTTTCGGTCGCGTAATGATCATGCAAGGTTGTGAGGATCTCCTGACCCTCGCTCAGAGTGAGGCCGCTATAGAGGAGCCCCAGTCCCATCGTGGTGCTGTCAGTCAGGGCAATCTCAGTCGGATCGACCGCAAGATAATCCGCCGCCGCTCGCAATACTGCCGCCTCCTGTTTTTCTTCGTACTCGGACCAATAGCCAATGGGATCAGCATCCAATCCGCGCCGGTGCCGCTCGATCGCCGCGCTGACCGGAGCGGGATGGGATGCGAGGAAAAATCCCGCCAGATGGACGAAGTCGCTGGAGAGTTGAAATTGCTCACGTACGATCTTCCAGCTGTCGAGCTTGAGAGACGGTGAGTCAGCGAAGACTTTGGGAAGAGGAATCTCAGCAGCTAGAACCGCCGCACTGATAGCCAATCCGCTACGGACGAGAAAGTCCCGTCGGTCGATCGCACCCATGGGAGCCTCCTTATTGGAAGAAGAATGTTCGAGTACTTCTCACTCTACTGCCATGACCAAATGGTGAGCAAGCGGGGTGATATCACGAGGAGGAAAATAATTGCTGCTGAGCGCCGCTTCCGAGCTTTCTGTAGTATCTGTGAATCTGATGAAGAGTGGCCGAGACTTGAGCGGCTATGTGCAAGACGCCCAACGCGCGGTGCGAGACCGGGTGACATTACCCTCCGGTTACCGGCTGATCTGGACCAGTCAATACGAACATTTGGCCCGGGCCGAAGAGCGGTTAAAGCTGGTCGTCCCCGTTACCAGTGGGATCATCCTCTTGCCACTCTATCTCAACTTTGGTTCGCTGGCGAAATCGCTGATCGTACTCCTGTCCGTCCCTTTCGCCGCAATCGGGGCCATCTGGTATCTCGACTATCTGTGCTACAACATGAGCGTGGCGGTTTGGGTCGGTATCATTGCCCTAGCTGGCGTGGCGGCGGAAATAGCGTGGTCATGCTTGTCTATCTCGACGAGGCCTATGAGCGGTGTGTGCGAGAAGGTCGCATGGCGACGGCGCATGATCTACGAGAAGCCATTATGGAAGGAGCGCTCCAGCGCGTGCGTCCGAAGATGATGCCGCGATCATGGGCGGGTTGCTCCCGATTATGTGGACCACCGGCACGGTCGCCGACGTCATGAAACGGATCGCCGCGCCGATGATCGGCGGCATGATCAGCTCGATCATCCTGACTCTTCTGGTGATCCCCGTGCTCTATGCCGTCTGGCGCGGTTGGTCTATGTCCAGCGGGGCCCCATCTCTACTCACCGGTACAGACCGTTCTCTGCAAGAGCAGGAAAGTATCAGTGTTTCCGAGAGGCAAAACCCATGAAGCGCAGTGAGCGATTGACTTTAGTTGGGTGCAGAGTATCATTCAACTCCATGTTCAAGGTGCTCCTTATAGGCTTTCTCGTTCTCCTGTTGTTGTGTATGGTTCCCCTTATGGGAAGCATCTCTAACAGTGGCGGCCATCTTCATCACGATGCGTCTGTCTCCTGTGCCACCTGCATGGGATCGGTTGCTTCATCCTCGGTTATCTTTCTTTTGACTCTTCTTGGTTCGGCAACAGTAATGCTCCTCTTGTTACCCGCAGTGATAGCTTCTCGCGCACCATTTCATCCTCCGCGCCTCTCCTAATCTTTTTCCATTTTTTCTTCGGGAATTGCAGCGGGCACGTAACCCTCCCGTTGTAACGAGTTACAACCCGCGTAGCCTTGTCAACGGTTCGGCGGGAAAGGCTGACGGCCGGCTTCGATAGCGGGGTGTGTACGTCACGTTCGATGAATATCTCTATGCGCATATGACGGTCTACGAAAATCCCATGCACGCAAGCAGGGGGGCTATTGAGTGCTCCAAGACGAAAGGTCGTACCATGAAACATGAGCTTCTTTCTCGACGACTTCTGCTGAAGCGCGTCGTAGCGCTGAGCATGCTGGCAGCAGTTGAACGAATCATCCCTGCCTGCGCCGTGACGAATACCGTCGTCAATCCCGGATCACAGACACCGCTAAGCGGAGACGTGATCGATCTGACCATCAGCGAACAATTGTTCCGCCTTGACGTTCAAACAGGGACTGCGGTCACGATCAACGGGACGATTCCAGGTCCCGTGATCCGGCTGAAAGAAGGTCAACAGGCGACGCTACGCGTCACGAACCGCATGGAAGAAAGCACGTCGATTCACTGGCACGGGATCCTCCTGCCGCCGCACATGGACGGTGTGCCTGGCGTGAGCTTCGCGGGGATCAAGCCGGGCACGACCTTTACTTATCGCTTTCCTGTGAAGCAAAGCGGCACCTACTGGTTTCATAGCCATTCGGGCGGCCAAGAGCTGTTAGGGATGTACGCACCCATGATCATTGATTCCATCGAGCCGGAACCGTTTCGTTATGCCCGCGAGTATGTGGTGATGCTTTCAGATTGGAGCTTCGAATCGCCCGAAACCCTGCTCTCCAATCTCAAAAAAGAAGGAGGCTTCTATAATTTCCAGAAGCGCACGGCGGGCGAGTTCTTGACCGATGTGGGGCGCATGGGCTTCTGGCCTGCGCTGCAGAACTACTTGAGCTGGGATCAGATGCGGATGGACCCGACGGACTTCGCGGATGTCACCAGCTACACCTTCACCTATCTCATGAACGGCCTCTCTCCCATCGGCAATTGGACGGGGTTGTTTCGCCCGGGTGAGCGGGTGCGCCTGCGTTTCATCGCCTCGTCGAGCATGACGTTTTACGACGTACGCATTCCGGGTCTTCAGATGACGGTGGTGCAGGCGGACGGGCAGAACATACAGCCCGTCGTCGTGGACGAGTTTCGCATCGGACCGGCGGAGACCTACGACGTGATTGTCGAACCAGTCGAGGATCGCGCCTATACCATCTTTGCCGAGACAATGGATCGCAGTGGCTACGCGCGCGGCACCCTCGCGCCACGAATGGGCATGAGCGCGGAGATTCCTGCACGCCGACCCCGGCCGCTGCGCACCATGGAGGACATGGGCATGAGCATGGAGGGCATGGACATGGGAGGCATGAAGGGCCTCCATGGCGGTACGACAATGTCCAAGACGGAGCCTGCCGGCGACGTCCAGAAGATGAAACCTTCTGAAGACAATCCGCACAGAGAGCATAGGCCTGGCGTGCAGCCCATGCCAGGCCTGCACACAATGCCGGCCGGAGATGCGAACGATCAAGGCCGCTCGAAGATTCCCGGCGCGGAGCCCGTCAAGCATGGCCCCGACACCCATGGCACCGGCAATCAAGCTGTCGCAGAGTATTCGAAGAATCGGAGCGGGGAACCAGGGAGAGGTCTGGAAGACAGTGACCGGCGGGTGCTGCTCTATACCGATTTAAAGAGTCTTGCACCTTACCCGGACCAACGGGAACCGGAGCGTGAGATTGAACTCCACCTCACAGGCCACATGGTGCGGTACATGTGGTCGTTCGACGGGAAGAAATACTCAGAAGCGCAAGAGCCCATTCGCTTTCACTATGGTGAGCGGGTGCGCCTGACCTTCGTGAACGACACGATGATGGAGCATCCGCTCCATTTGCACGGGATGTGGATGCACGTGGAAAATGGCGCTGGCGCCTATCTTCCCCGGAAGCACACGGTCATCGTGAAGCCCGCCGAGCGGGTGTCCGTCGCCATCAGCGCGGACGCTCCGGGACGGTGGGCGTTTCATTGCCACCTGCTCCTCCATATGGAAGCCGGGATGTTCCGCGTCGTCGAGGTGTCAGCATGACCAGACCATGTCTTCCTGACAGATGGTATGCGGGCTTCCTAGCCGTTTTTCTGATCTGCGTATTGGGCCAAGGCTTTAGCGCATGGGGCGTCGGGGCGGAATCGACATTCGGCCCTTCCCCCCGTTTAATGTGGTCAGAAGGGACCGATCACACCGGTTTACAGACCTTTCGCCGTTTCACCGCGACGAGTGAATCGCTGAGCAGGAAAGCTTCCACAGGACAGGATAGGACGCGACCAAATGCATCGCTGCCAGAGGGCTGGCCTCTTCCCGTCAACGATCAGGAGCATCGTCTATTCACTCTCGTCGACGTCCTCGAATACCGCCCGAAAACAGGGGGAGGAGGAAGTACGAATGACTACCGGTGGGACATCGAGGGCTGGTACGGCGCGGACTACAACCGAGTCTGGTTCAAAAGCGAAGGGCAACGCGATACTGCCTTTAAAGCAGACTACGACGTGGACTTTCAACTGCTCTATGGGCGGTTCATTCAGAAGTATTTTGATTTTCAAATCGGCCCCCGCGTCGAAACGCAGACGTTTCGTGGGCGCAATGTGACCCGTGGGCTTGCGTCGATAGGAATCGAGGGGCTCGTGCCCTACAGCTATGACCTGGAGGCCAATCTGTTCATCGATCAGAACGGCGCGGTGTCCGCGAGGTTGGCGTATACGAAAGACTTATTGCTGACACAACGACTGATCCTTCAAGGCCGTTTCGAAAGCAATGCCGCCATCCAACGAGTCGAGGAATTCACGACCGGCTCCGGACTCAACAACCTGGAATTCGGAGTACGCCTGCGCTATGAAATCCGACGGGAGTTTGCCCCCTATATCGGCCTCTCCCTCGACAGAAGTTTCGGCGAGACCGCCACGCTCGTGCGCCAAGAGGGCGGCACCCCGAGCCAGATTCGATTGGCAGTGGGCGTGCGGGCGTGGTTTTGATTTCTAAATAGTGAATATTGAAATTGAAATCCGATAGGATACGCATAGAGAGGAACTCCATGAACAAGAGGAAGCAGCCTGTACCACAAGACGATCTCTCCGTCACCGCATCAAACAAAACTCCCGAGCTTCACCTGAACAACATGATCCAACGACTTCTAGAGCAGGAGTCTGCGTTTCGAGTATTCTTGCGTCGTCGTGTCAGTGATGAGGCAGTGGCGGAGGACTTACTGCAACAAAGTATGATTCGAGCCGTTCAAAGCCACCATTCTGTGCGAAATGATGACAGTGTGGTGGCTTGGTTCTACAGAATTATTCGTCGCACACTCATCGATTATTATCGGTCGAAGGATGCAGAAGCTCGTCGCAATGACGCCTTTCTCCAAGAACTAACGATCTCCGGAGACGACAAGCAGCCTCCGATCGATGAAATGAAAGCCACCGTCTGTACCTGTCTCCATCATCTCCTCCCAGCGCTACATTCGAACTATGCCGAGCT
>JBBRRN010000005.1:0-21509 GCA_038200685.1 Nitrospirales bacterium | reverse complement strand
GATAATTTGGGCCTTCGTCATAGCGGACTCCCCTTTCATGATAATGAATCGACCGGCGCGTCGATCCGAACGCGCTAAAATACCATGAGATACTTGAGCCCAACCCCAGAGTAAAAATCTAACTTTGGGAAGAGACCCGATATTCGGGATTCGATTAACTCTCTAAACGAAAATCGTCGGCGCGGCTCAATGACTTTCGGCTCGCCCTCGATGCCGGCCACTTCCGCTGCAAGCTTGATGGCTGCATCGAGATCACCGAGTTCGTCCACAAGCTTTGACACCTTAGCCTGACGGCCCGTGAAGATTCGACCGTCCGCCAAAGCCTGCACAACCGCCAGATCGAGCCCGCGCCCTTCCGCCACCGCCTCAATAAACTGCTTATGGACATCGTCCATGACAGATTGAAGCAACCCCTGCTCTTCATCACTCATCTTCCTGAGGGGCGATCCTATATCTTTAAATTTTCCACTTTTGATCACAACACCTTCGACTCCGATCTTCTTGAGCAGCCCTTCGACGTTCGCCATCTCCATGATGACCCCGATGCTCCCCGTCAACGTCCCTGAATTGGCCATGATTCGATCGGTCGCCACTGCGATATAGTATCCTCCTGATGCCGCCACCGTCCCCATTGAGGCAATCACCGTCTTGTGGCTCTTGCTACGAACCCGCTGGACAGCATCATGGATCTCTTGCGACGGCACCACCCCGCCGCCGGGACTGTCGATCCGCAAGACGATCGCTTTCACGGATGGGTTGTCGGCAAAACGCTTCAACTCGCCGATGGTAGATTGCGCATCCACAATAACCCCTTCAATGCGTATCAAACCAACCCGGTCCTCCATCGAAAAATCGAGGTCGGGGAAAAACAGGTTCATCAGAAAGAGCAAGCCAAGCCCGATGCCGAGCGCCCAAAGCGCTCGGCGCACTATTCCCCGCTTGGCCGGCCTCCCTGATGTTTCGTCACTCATAGTTGAATGCGTCGCTCACAGTACTGGGGGTGCAAAGCCCCCGGGTTACACTAAGCCTGACACTTCAGGTCTACTTATCGTCTTCTGCTTCGCTTCGTTTCCGGCTCTGCTTTACCGCACGGCCCAAGCTTTGGTCCAACGCGCCTTGCGTAGCATGGTATTCATCGACTGTTCGGCGATCGGAGTCCATTTGCTGATCGCGCAAACTGAGCGCAATCTTTCGCTCCTCACGATCGACCTTGATGATCTTGGCCGTCACTTCATCTTGCAGTTTGAATTTCTCTTCGAGCTTGGCCTGCGGATCGAGACCAGCCTCGCTGATGTGAATCAACCCTTCGACTCCCCCGTCCAACTCGACAAAGATGCCGAAGTCGGCGACCTTGCTGACCTTCCCAACCGCGACATCCCCGACCGCATACCGGCTTGGAATCTCGTCGTCCCATGGATCGCTCTTGAGTTGCTTATATCCGAGTGAGAGCCGTTCCTTTTCCTTGTCGATCCGTAAGACCACAGCTTCAACCTTCTGCCCCTTCTTGAAGAGTTCAGAAGGATGCTTGATGTGCTTCGTCCACGACATATCGGAAATGTGAATTAATCCATCAATGCCTTCTTCGAGTCCGACGAACGCGCCGAAGTCGGTCAGGCTCTTCACCTTTCCTTCAATGTGCGTCCCGATGGCATACTTCCCTTCCACCATGTCCCAGGGATTCGGCGCAGTCTGCTTCATGCCGAGGGAAATCTTTCTGCTCGCCGGATCTACATTCAGCACCGCCGCTTCAACCTGATCTCCGATGGACACCACACGTGATGGATGGCGTACCTCGTGCGTCCATGACATCACAGAGACATGCACGAGCCCTTCGACCCCAGGCTCGAGCTCGATAAACGCCCCATAGTCGGTCAGGCTCACGACGCGACCCCGGACTCGAGTCCCGACCGCGTACTTACTCGCCACGCCGGTCCAGGGGTCGGCACTCTTTTGTTTCAAACCGAGTGAAATGCGCCCGGTCTCTCGATCATACTTGAGGACACTCACTTCCACCTTGTCACCGATGTTGAACATTTCCGACGGATGGCCGACACGGCCCCACGACATGTCTGTGATGTGAAGCAGCCCGTCAATACCACCGAGGTCGATGAACGCCCCATAATCCGTGATGTTTTTCACCACGCCTTGGATCAATTGCCCTTCTTTCAATGTAGAGAGGGTCGTCTTTCGCTTTGAATCCCGTGTTTCTTCCAAGAGTACGCGCCTGGACACCACGACGTTGCCGCGCCGATGATTAATCTTGATAATCTTGAGAGGAAACGTACGCCCGATCAACCCGTCAAGATCCCGCACAGGATGCAAGTCGATCTGCGAGCCCGGGAGAAACGCTTTCACTCCAATATCGACCATCATGCCGCCCTTAATCCTCGCCACGATCTTACCGTCGATGCTTTTGCCGTCATTGAAGAGCTGTTCCAGCTCTTCCCAGATCTTCATCTTGTCGGCTTTTTCTTTGGAAAGAACCAGGTTGCCGTCGGCGTCTTCACACTCCTCGATGTAGACTTTGAGCGGATCGCCCACTTTAAGGTTCTGCAGCTCCTCGGTGGAGAACTGATCGTTCGGGATCATGCCTTCGGACTTATACCCGATGTCGACGACCACCTTGTCTTTGCTCACGGCAACGACACGGCCCTCCGTAATGGTGCCTTCTTCGAGGTTTTTGAATGTTTCCTCGTATAAGGCTGCTAAGGTCGCCCGGTCTAACTGCTGGTCACTCGATGGCAAAACTGTACTCATGATGGGAATCCTACTCTTCCGACTGAAGTCGGGTGCTGATGGTTATACACCGGCATTCACTCAGCCTTGCGAATGCTGGCACTGGACTGTCTGTTTGGAGACGCCACTCTCCCTAAGGAGGCGATACGATCCATAACGGTGCGACTCACTTCCTGATAATACTGCTTCGCATCTTCGCCCTCCTCATTCCGAGGAAATGCAAGAGCCTCTCCATAGAACACGGTCACGGGACGGAAGCGTGGCCACATGATTCCAGGCGGCAACACATCGAACGTCCCCTTGAGATAGGCAGGAACCACAGGACATCCGGTTTGCGCAACAATCATACCGATCCCCGGTTTAGGGGATTGTAACCGACCATCCTGGCTGCGACTGCCTTCAGGGAAAATCACCACAACCTTTCCTTGCTTAATCAGAGCCACCGCTTTACCGAATGCATCACGGTCCAATCGGCTAATCCGCATGGGAATCCATCCCAACCATTGACAGATCGCTTTCAAACCTGGAACCGGAAAGAGATCGCTACGCCCCAGAAACCAAGCCCGCCGACGCATCCCACAACCCAGGAGGGGAATATCCAGATAACTGGCATGGTTCGCCGCAACGATAAACCCTCCGTCCCGGGGAACTGCGCCAACGACTCGAAATCGAAAACACAGCCAGCCGATGGTCCGGCAGAGGACCCACAAGATCCCGTAAAAAACAGAACTCACAGCTTGGCCGCAATCACAGCCATCATCTGGTCCACCACTTCCGGGATGGACAACGTTGACGTATCAATAAACCGGGCATCTTCAGCGGGAGCCAACGGCGCGATCGAGCGGGAACGGTCCCTAGTATCACGGCTTGTCAAATCGGCGCGCGTCGCTTCAAGTGCTTCAGAATGTCCCGCCGCAACGAGTTCCCGATGTCTGCGCTGGGCCCTGACAGTCGGATCCGCTTCGAGGAAAAATTTCACGTCAGCTGAAGAAAACACCTTTGTTCCCATATCACGTCCCTCAGCCACCACTGCTCCACCCTGTCCGATTTGTCGTTGAGTAGGCAACAACCAGGCCCGAACCGCTGAAATAGCCGAGACGACCGATGCCGCTGCCGACACGTGAGGCATGCGAAGGTCACCGCTCACATCCCTGCCATTGACGAATACAGTGGCGACGCCTTGATCAAACTGCATGTGAAGCGACAACATAGGCAGCAGGGCCTCGACTCCCTTGGCATCAGCTGGATCCAGGCCGGACTGAATGACGGCCCATGCCGTCGCACGATAGAGGGCGCCTGTATCAAGGTACAGATAACCCAATCGAGAAGCCAACAACTTGGCCACGGTACTCTTACCGACACCAGCCGGACCATCGATCGCAACGATCAGTCCTCTCACCCGCTGTTTCTCCGCAACAGATCCCACGTCATGCCCCGCAGTCATAGCCGTCACCGGCACTCGCCTAATAATTCCAAGAGTGTGCGATGAAAGTTGGGGAATGATGTCTCGATACAGGCCGCCTCGTCAATCGAGGTTGGAGCCGAAGCGGTCAAGCCCGCAATGGCCAACGACATCGCCACCCGGTGATCTCCGTGGCTGTGGCCACGCACAGCCTGCAATCGACCATTATCTTTCGCTGTGCCAAGACCTCGCACAATCATCCCATCGGGCCTTTCCGTCACCTGTGCCCCCATCGCACGCAATTCTGCCGACACCGTGGCAATCCTATCGCTCTCCTTCACTCTCAATTCCTGGGCTCCGGAGATGATCGTTTCACCCTCTGCAACGGCTGCCGCGACGCACAGAATGGGGAATTCATCGATCGTCTGCGGGATCAAATCAGGCCCGATCGCCACTCCATGCAGCCTGGCCGACTTCACTCGAATATCCGCAACCGGCTCTCCCGCCTCTTCACGCCTATTGAACAGTTGTATATCTGCACCCATTCTCGTCATCACGTCCAATAGGCCGGCCCTGGTAGGATTGATCCCCACTTGTCGAATCGTCACATCCGAACCAGGGACAATGGTCGCCCCCACGATGAAAAATGCCGCAGCGGAAAGATCCCCCGGGACGACCAATCGAGGCGCCGCGTTCCACCCAACCGACGGTCGTCCATCGATCAGCAGAGTGGTTCCTTCCCGTCGAAGCAAAATACCAAGAAACTGAAACAATCGCTCTGTATGGTCCCGCGAGAGACGCGGCTCTGTGATACGGGTCGTCCCTTCGGCAAACAAGGCTGCGAGCAACAACGCCGACTTGATTTGCGCACTCGCCACAGGCGAGGTGTAGGTAATCGCGCGGAGACGGCTCCCCATCACGGCTAAGGGCGCAAGCTCACCGCCCTTGCGTCCGGCAATGGCTGCCCCCATTTCCCGCAACGGCTTGACGATCCGCCCCATTGGGCGTCGGCGAATCGATTCATCGCCGTTCAGAACCGTAAAAAAATCCTGTCCCGCCAGCAGGCCGGTCAGGAGACGAATGCCTGTTCCGGAATTCCCGCAATCAATCGGCCCGCTCGGCTCGGTCAACCCCCAGAGCCCCTTGCCATGCACACAGAGTTCTTCGTCCGACTCATCGATACGGATACCGAGACCCTGGAACGCCCGCATCGTATTGAGACAATCTTCGCCTCGGCAATAGCGTGCGACCGTACTAGTTCCGTTCGCCAAGGCGGCCAGGATGATGGCGCGATGGGTGATCGACTTATCGCCTGGAACGGAAATCGTTCCCTGTAACGGCCTACCTGGTGTGATGGTCAACGATGCCATAGGTGTCTTATGCCGAGACGGTCTGTCGCGTGGGAAGCTTCTCTCGTTCCTGCTTGGCTCGTTCGAGTTCCTTCTCGATGCCGGCGGCATCACCCGCTTGAATCAGGTGCTTCAATTGGCTCAGGGAGCGCTCATAGGCCTCAATGAATGTGACCACATTGTCGCGGTTCCAGAGGAAAATATCGCGCCACATTTCCGGGGAACTCGCGGCAATCCTGGTCGTATCCCGCAACCCGCCACCCGAGTGGCTTGCCAGGTCGAGGGACGGAAGTTGCTGATCGCGAATCTGAGCCAGGGCATTGATTAAGGCAAAGGCCGCCACATGAGGCAAATGACTGACCGCTCCAAGAATCTTGTCATGCAGATGGGGATCCATCGTGAGCACCACCGAGCCGGTTTCCTGCCACATCGTTCGGACCTGCTCAAGCGCCTCTGGATCCGTAGTCTTCGTCGGCGTCATAATACAGCGTGCGCCGATAAAGAGCTGATCCGATCCTGCCGCCACCCCTGTCTTTTCTTTGCCGGCAATGGGATGGGCCCCGACAAAATGGACACCGTCTGGCATGGCTCGTTCAGCCTGTTCCACCAGCACACCCTTCACGCTTCCGACATCGGTCACAATCGCGCCTTTTTTCAAGCAAGATGCCCATTCCGTCAAATGCCGGTCATAGGTGTCGACCGGCGTAGCCAACACGACCAAGTCGGCATCCCTCACTCCCTCTTTGGGGTCGATCACGTAACGATCAATCGCGCCAAGCTCGACCGCGGTCTTCAAGTTTTCGATACGCCGCCCGACCCCGACAACCCTTGAGGCCAACCCCTTTCGTCGGAGAATCATACCGAGCGATCCGCCGATCAGCCCAACTCCGATAATTGTGACCTGGGTAAAATGCAACGCCATCGTTCACAGCGGACCGAGGCCGTGCCTCAATCCTGATCCCTTTCAAACACAATCCTTCCGGTTACACTTCCCGACCGACCGCCACTGCGATCTTTCGCATGTCCTTCATCAATTCCTTGAATTGGCTGGGCTTAATGGATTCTTCACCGTCGCACAGCGCACATTCCGGATTCGAATGGACTTCGATCAGAATGCCATCCGCCCCTGCAGCCACCGCCGCTTTCGACATCGGCGCCACCAGATTCCACTTGCCGGTGGCATGGCTGGGGTCGACGATGACAGGCAAATGCGACAGTTCTTTTAACGTCGGAACCGCGGCAAGATCGAGTGTGTTGCGATATTGCGTCTCGAAAGTCCTGATTCCCCTTTCGCACAACATGACGTTCTGATTCCCGCGAGACATGATGTATTCTGCCGACAGGAGGAACTCCTTAATCGTCGCCGAAAGTCCCCGCTTCAACAGCACAGGCTTGTCGTAGGCCCCGACCTCCTTGAGGAGTTCAAAGTTCTGCATGTTGCGGGCGCCAATCTGGATGATGTCGGCTTTTTCGAGAAACAATTCGATGTCGCGGGTATCCAGAATCTCGCTGACCACCGGCAACCCGGTTTGTTTCTTCGCCTCAACCAGATAATCCAGCCCTTCGCGCCCCAACCCCTGAAAGGAATAGGGCGAGGTGCGTGGCTTGTAGGCGCCTCCGCGCAAAATACTCGCTCCAGCCGCCTTGACCTCAAGGGCAATTCCGACTGTGATTTCGAGCCGCTCCACCGCGCAGGGCCCCGCCATGATGATCAGCTTATTGCCGCCGATCTTCACACCACTCACATCGATAACCGTACCTTCACGCTTAAACTCCCGGCTGACCAGTTTCCAGGGCGCGAGAATCGGCAACACACTTTCAACGCCCGGCAATGCCGTGAGCGGCTGATTATGCAACACCCGATCGTCGCCTATTACGCCGATAATCGTCCGTTCCTGCCCGGTCGTTAATTGCGATTTCAATCCCAAATCACGAAGCCGATCGATAATGTGATCGACTTCCTTTTCGCTTGCCTCTGGTTTTAATACAATAATCATAATGCCCTCACCCTGCACTCAATGCGGGATGGACCACCCGCTTGAGCGCAGCCAAGAATTCCCTGTTTTCTTCTTCCATACCGATAGTCACTCGAACCATACGCCCCTCAATGTGGCGAACGATGACGCCCTCCCTCAGCATGGCCTCAAATACCTGTCGACCGTCTCGCCCGATATCGACATACACAAAATTCGCCTCGCTCGGGATCGGCGCAAACCCAAGCGCGGCTAATCCCTTGACCATCTGCTCCATCCCGGCGGCATTCACCGCCCGACTCCGCGCCACGTGTTCGTCGTCTCCGAGAGCGGCGAGGGCGGCGCGCTGCGCCAGGCTGTTGACGTTGAAAGGAGGGCGAACTCGGTTCAGAAAATTGGTGATCTCTGCCGTTGTCACGCCGTAGCCGATACGCAACCCTGCGAGGCCATAGATTTTTGAAAATGTCCGCAGCACAATCACATTCCGCCCCTGCTTCACATAGGCCATGGAATCCGGAAACTGCTGGCTCCTGACGTACTCGAAATACGCTTCGTCAAACACGACGACGGTATGCGCCGGCACGCGCAACAATAGCCGCTCGACCTCAGACGCTGACACCATCGTTCCTGTGGGATTATTGGGGTTACAAAGGAACAGGAGATTCGTCCGGTCGGTGATGGCATCGGCCATTGCCTGAAGATCGTGCCGCCACTGCTTCAACGGAACGATCACGGGCCTTCCATGGGCTGCCGTCACCTCCATTTTGTAGATGACGAAGGTCTGATCAGCCATGATCGCCTCATCACCAGGAGCCAAAAACGTACGGGCGAGCAGCCCCAAAATTTCATCCGAACCGTTCCCGAGTATGATCTGATCTGGCGTCACCTTCCAACGATCCGCCAGGGCTTCACGTAGACGGAACGCGCCGCCATCGGGATAGCGGTGCAGCGTTTCGGCCCCCTGACTCAACGCAGCCCGCGCTTTCATGGAGGGGCCCAACGGATTTTCGTTGGAGGCCAGTTTAATAATGCGCGCAAGACCCAATTCCCGTTGAAGTTCTTCAATCGGCTTCCCGGGAACATAGGGACTGAGCGAAACGATATCTGGATGAACGTTCAGCGGCATGACATCAACTGTGGGCCGGATAGGAACCCAGGACTTTCATGAAAAGACAGCGTCCGGTGATTTCCTCGATGGTCGTCCTCACCCGCTCTTCCTCAATATGCCCTTCGATATCGACGAAGAAAATATACTCCCAGGCTTTTCGCCTGGAAGGACGCGACTCAATCTTGGTCATGCTCAGGCCATGAGAGGCAAACGGTCTGAGAAGATCATACAAGGCGCCGACTTTGTCTTTCACCGAGAGCATGAGTGAAGTCTTATCTTTCCCTGTACGCTCGGGCGGCTTTTGGGACAGGATGAGAAAACGGGTCATGTTGTTCACATTATCTTCAATGCGGGCTTTGATGACCTTTAAACCATACATCTGAGCCGCTAACTCCGAAGCAATGGCGGCAACAGAGGGATGTTCCACACACTGTTCCGCAGCGCGGGCCGTACTCGCCACCTCCGACACAAGCACATGAGGAAAGTTCGTCTCCAACCATTGTCTGCATTGGGCAATAGCATGGGGGTGCGAGTGTATGCGTTGCACCTCCTCCATGACGCCGGACTTCGACATTAAATGATGGGACACCTCCTGAAGGACTTCGCCATAGATGAGCAGATTGGAATCAATGAACATATCGAGCGTGTGGTTGACCACACCTTCCGTCGTATTCTCAATCGGGACTACGCCAAAATTCGCTCGCCCCCGTTCGACCTCACTGAAGACGTCCTTGATGCTATTTACCGGAATGTACTGGGGAGCCGAACCGAACTTCTGCAAGGAGGCCATGTGAGTAAACGTCGCTCTAGGGCCAAGATAGGCCACTTTCTGAGGGCCCTCCAGGGAGAGGGAAGCGGACATAATTTCTCGATAGACCGACCGAATGGCCTCGGAGGGAAATGGTCCAACATTCTGTTGGGTCAGACGCGCGATAATTGCCGCCTCACGGGCCGGGGTGTGGAGATTAGCCTCCGCATCCCGCTGTTTCTTGAGCTTACCGATTTCAATGACGCTTTGGGACCGCTCGTTCAACAGACGTAGAATCTCATCATCGATACGATCGATCTTTCCCCGATGCTCGGAAAAATCACCGGACATAGCAAACCCTCTCTTCCCAGCCCAAGAAGGCGGGTATCCGTCCGTCGGCTGGAATGGCACAAGCTAAGTGAGTGATGATACAAGAACTCTTCCTGGCAAAGCAAGAAGACCCTCAACCTTTCACGAGCTTGCGGGCAATCCTACCCGGTCAGGTTTATTGCCAGAACGGATCCTGCCTGGCTGGATGCATCATGAAAAGAGGAGAGAACTTGGCCGCTTGAAATGATCGAAGGCCAGTTTCGTGGCTTGGCGGCCACGGCCGGTTCGTTCGAGGAAGCCGGCCTGAATCAGATACGGTTCATGGACATCTTCAAGGGTGCCCCGGTCTTCCTGCACTGCGGCCGCCAGGGATTCCACCCCGACCGGTCCTCCAGCGAATTTGTCGATGATCGCCAGAAGAATTTGGCGATCCATCTCATCAAATCCCGCCGTATCGATCCCCAGCCACGCAAGCGCATCCTGAGCCACCGTCCGGGTGACTTGTCCCGCCGCTTTGACCTGCGCATAGTCGCGCACCCGCTTGATAAGCCGATTCACGATGCGTGGGGTTCCTCGAGCACGGCCGGCAATTTCCCTCGCTCCCTCGGAGTCGATGGGGATCCCAAGCACGCCTGCCGAACGTGTCACGATGGTCTGCAGCTCCGCTGGAGAGTAGAACTCCAGGCGGTGGACGAGGCCAAATCGATCCCGGAGCGGGGAGGTCAAGGCGCCGGCTCTGGTCGTAGCCCCGACGAGCGTAAACTGAGGAAGATCCAATTTCACCGTTCTGGCTGCAGGCCCCTGGCCGATCACGAGATCGAGCTGAAAGTCCTCCATCGCTGGATAGAGCGCCTCTTCGACAGAGGCAGGGAGTCGGTGAATCTCGTCGATGAACAGGACATCATGCTCTTGGAGATTCGTCAGGATCGCGGCCAAATCGCCTGCATGGGCCAACACGAGACCAGAAGTCGAACGGAGCGCGGCCCCCATCTCACGAGCAATAATGTGGGCAATGGTGGTCTTCCCCAACCCGGGAGGGCCATAAAAGATCGTGTGATCGAGCGCTTCGTTCCGCTGCTTCGCCGCTTCGATACAGATCCGCAGGGATTCTTTCATTCGCTTCTGGCCGACGTATTCCTCCAAGGTCTGCGGACGCAGCACCGTTTCGATGCTTCGTTCTTCGTCCGTGATCTGCATGCTGACAACTCGCTCGGCCATCGTGAAGAAACCTCTTTCGTTCTAGCAGGCTGCGGAAAAACTCGATTTATGCACGAAACTCCGAATGAATCTTCCGTATGGCACTGATGTCTCAATAGTCTCAGGATGCTCAAAAAGGCCGTCCAGCAAGGCCGCAGCGAGCGAAGAGGCGAGGCTTACGCTTCGGTACGTTGAGCCTCTGAGCGACGCGAGAACGCCGCATGGGAAAAGGCGCGTGTTGACGCGCCGGGGTTGGGTGGGTAAGAAGAGCGACTTTTTCAGCATCCTGCTAGGAGCCTTATTTCTTCTCCGGCGTTGGGAGGTACTTCGGTGGAGGCGGCAAGGCACCCTGCCCAGGCGTTGCTGTACTCCCACAGTCCGGTGGGCAGGTCTTGAGACCTTGAGTTGGATCCGGAAGGTTCGACTCCATCTTCTCCAGCTGGCATTGCGTGAGCCGCCCCCCATCCTTATTTCCACAGCGAGCCGGCACATTCGAGTTGCCGATTTCACGATAGCCCTCGGGACAGGAACCGCAGACGGACAGCAGATTCGCACCCAGCGGAACACATTGAACGAGGGTGGGATCGCCGTCCTTGCAAATCTCTTTGGACTCGGTCACGCCTGTGGTCGCATAGCCTTCAGGGCACTGACCACAAGTTTTGCGAATACTTTTCGGCTCACTCGGCGCTTCTGCTTGCACGGGCATGGTCCCCAGCCCCAATAGGAGCATGGCGAGTCCGAGGGATAATTGAGCCCGGATTATTCGCTGAATCAATCTCGTCATCATCCTTACCCCCTTGCAAGTTCCTTCAGAGATTCACGAATCATGTCTTTGAGCACGATGGCCTCAGCATTGGACTTCTTCACACGTTTTAACGCTTCTTTGGCGTCTTGTGGACGATAACCCAAATTCACGAGCGCCGACAGCGCGTCATCGAAGGTTACATCCTGCCCCTGCCTGGGTGAATCGCTTGCCGGCGAGAGACCAGGTTGGAGCTTTCCAACTGTATCCTTAAGCTCCAGCACGAGACGGCTGGCCGATTTATTTCCGATCCCTGGAACCGTCGTCAGCTTCTCGACATCTCCCGACTGAATCGCTGAGACCAGATCGGACACCGGAAGAGCCGACAAGACACTGAGCGCCAGCTTGGGTCCAACGCCAGACACGCTGGTCAGCAGCACGAATGCATCTTTTTCCTGCGACGTCAGAAAACCGAAGAGCTGAATCGCATCTTCACGGACATGGGTATGCACACTCAGCGAGGTACTGTCGCTGAGATTGGGCAACCCATAGTAGGTGCTGAGAGGAATGAACACTTCGTAGCCGACCCCGTGCACGTCGAGAACCAGATAGGTCGGCGCCTTGAAGGCCAATCGGCCCGTCAGTGAGGCGATCATGTGGTCTGAAGCCGCCAGTGGATGGAGTCCGGTGAGGCAGCGCTGCTGCCGCACACCTCATCCAGCAGCAGCCACCTTTTCCATCACCTCGTCGGAAATATCAAAATTCGCATGAAGCTTCTGCACATCGTCATGCTCGTCCAAGACTTCCATCAACTTGAGCATTTGCTCGGCTGCTTTTTCCTCGAGCCTGATCGTGTTCTGCGGAACAGAGGTGACCTCCGCAAACACAGTGTGGATCTTTGCCTCGACGAGGGCCTTCTTCACGGCTTCAAAGTGGTGCGGATCCGTGATGACTTCAAAGCTCTTGTCCCCCACTTTCACGTCCTCTGCTCCCGCATCGAGCGCGAGAGACAACAGCGTATCTTCATCGACTGTGCCCTTCTCAATCGTGAGCAGTCCCTTCTTGTGAAACTGCCAGGAGACGGCGCCGGCTTCCGCCATGTTGCCGTGATTTTTCGTGAGGAGATTGCGTAACTCGGCGACGGTGCGATTGCGGTTGTCGCTCGTGATTTCCATCAATACACCGGTCCCTCCAGGACCATACGCTTCCAAATGGAATTCTTCATAGGCCACGCCGGGTAATTCTCCCGTGCCGCGCTGAATGGCTTTTTTCAGTGTATCGCCAGGCATATTGGCTTCTTTAGCCTTCAAGATAGCCAATCGAAGCCGCGGATTACCGTCCGGGTCGGCACCTGTACGCGCCGCAATCGTCACCTCGCGGATAATTCTTGTGAAAATCTTCCCGCGCTTGACATCCATGGCCCCTTTGTGCCGTTTAACCGTCGCCCAATGGCTATGTCCACCCATACTCACTCCATGCAGCCGGACTCATGGGGGACCGACCGCGCAAGAATGTGATCTTAATCGATAAGAGCTTCTACTCGTAGCACAGGGTTTGGAAAGGTGTCAATTATTCCTGGAAGCACACGCGGATTCAGTTACGTTGAATAGATCAGCGACTGTGTCCCGATGAGTAGAATCAAGACGGCCCAGGGCAATTCCCACTTGGAGGACCCTGCGCACGACGGGGAGCGGAACCAATCGGACAGGAGTTTCGACGAACCAGCCGTGACCGCCATGGCGCCCATCATTGCATGGTCCGTCGCGATCTTTGCGGCTGAAGGATAGACGCCGTGGGAATGGCCGAACAACATCAATCCCCCGATGATGGCAAATAGAGGCAACGGTGCGACCCAGGCCGCATGACGGATCCTCCCAAGCCTTCGGAGCAGTTCGATGGCACCGACCGTCAACGCCAAGAGCCCGTAACTCTTATGCTGAAAGATTTCAGGATCACTGCCGAAAAAGGTCTCTACGAAACTGAGGGCGCCGATCGGCCAGGCGTTATGATCGCTCCAGACAAGGAGAAAAAACCCAGACGTGAGCAAGGCTCCCGGCAAAAGAAACCTGGTCCAAGCCCAAAATGTCATCGCCAACGCATGACGCAGTTCGCTGAACCCGATGATGAGCACCAATATGCCGGTCAGGTGATGATTGAACTCAGAGTAGGCGACGCCTGCGACGGACCCTTCCCATCCCACACGATCACCCGTAGCCGCATGGTGTTCGTGGTCGGTGCTGACCGCTTCCTGAGCCGATGACTGACCATGTCCGTCATGCTGCGCCCATAGAGGTATGGCTGACAGGAGCAAGAAAGCCAGGATAACAAATCCTATCCAGCGGCTTCGGTGCGACCCCTGCAGCATGCAGCCATCAAGACTGTTGCCTACGAGAAAGGCCCGTCCGGGTGACCGGACGGGCCTTAGTGCCATCATAGATCGTGTCGCCTTATCGGGCTTACATGAACTTCATAAACTTATCTTTGACATCATCCATCACTTGAGCCGTAATGGTCGCCATCCCCCGTTCCTTCGCCACTCGCTCAACCTCTTTGCGGGCCATGGGACGGATAAAGTCTGGAATATTTTCAAGCCGCTGTTCAGCTTCAGGCGTCCAAGTCATCCCATTGCTCGACTCGCCCTTGGAATCGTCCATCACTTGTAATGTGATGGTCTTGTATCCCTGCTTGCGAGCAAAAGCCTCCACACTGCTCTGCACCATCGGCTTGACGAACGAGGGAAGCCGATCGAGCTTTTCCTTCGCATCGGCCGACCAGGTGAAGTCCGAGGTTATTGTCCCAGAATCGCCGGGCTTCCCATCAGAAGTGAGTCCCATGTCAGCGACCATCGCAGAAAAGGGACAGCCGCCGCCAGACTTCTCTCCAGGCTTGGCTGCCGGTGCAGCCGTCGCTGCTGCGACCGCCGGCTGGCCACCCTGGATTTTCTCGTTCAAATACGCCGCCATCTGACCAGAGCCTGCTGTTGCTTCATCTTTCAGCGTACCCTTCGTCATCTCGAACGGCTCGGCCTCAACAGTACGCCCACCCAGCTTCACCCCGAGAGAATTGACCATTTGGGTTTCGCCTGCATTCGTGACCATGGAGAACTTGGCATTGCAAGACGGACAACCGAAGAACACGCCGAGCGAATCCTCTCCAGGTTTTTCCACCTTCTCAAAGTTCATATAGGTTTCGCAGTTCAAGCAAACAAATTTCATGGGATCTCCTCTTCAGTGCGTCGTTTCACCGTTCACAGTTTGTCGGCCAACACATTCTTGTAATCGAGTAACGTTTTAATGCGCCCGGCAATGTCTTGATACCGTTGAATCGTCGGATACGTGTCGTCGAGCAACGGCTGGCCCTTGTCGAACGTGCGCGCGAGTGTCCGATCGAAGGGAATCCGCCCGAGCAACGGTAAGTCCAGCATCTCACACATTGCCTCAGTATTGCCTTCAAATAACTCATTCACTTCCCCACAAGAAGGACAGCGATACTCACTCATATTTTCGACCATGCCCATGACCTTGATACCTATGTCGCGGGCATAGGTGACCGACCTCTGCACCACATCCGATGCCACTTCAGATGGTGTCGTCACGACAATCGCTCCTGCCAGGTCGGGAATAAACCCGGCAATGACCGGCGGCTTGTCCGCCGCAGCCCCCGGAGGGAGATCGACCAACAGATAGTCGAGCTCACCCCACACAACATCGGCCAGGAACTCTCGGATGACATTCATTTCCATCATCCCCAGCCACGCAGGACTCACGTCCATCGGCCCCTTCCAGCGTACCGGCGACGCATCGTCCAAGAAGAAGTCCATCGACGCGACTTTCACCCCAAGCGGCCCGACCGGGGGAATCGCTCCCTCAGGCGTCATCGTCAACGACTGACCGTGCAAACCCAACATGCGTGGCACACAGGGCCCGTTCAGATCCACGTCCAACAGTCCAACCTTCGCTCCTTGCCGCGCAAAAGCCAACGCCAAATTGACCGTAGTCATGCTCTTGCCCACACCGCCTTTGCCACTCATGACGACCAGCTTGTGCTTGATGCCGACCATGCGAGCATGGACCTGTCTGGTGTGTTCTGAAATCTGCTCGAGTACTTTGGCGTCGTCTGAATACTTCAAATTGCGAAGAATGGCCTTCAGATCTTTTTCAACCGCCATAACGGAAACCCCTCGCTAACTGTGCGATTACACAGAGGTTGACCGTAACACAGGGATTTCCGGTGAGTCAAACTCACACATCCAGCCCGCCAGATGGCACACATTCCGCTGCCTAACGTAAGCTAACCGGCGCGTTGCTGTTTGGCCCGTCCAGTTGAGCGACGGGTTAGGCGTGCAGTGGTCGCAGCGACATCCAGAAGTCCTCGCAACGCCTCGTTGACCGCCTTTGCATTTGGAAACGCTTCGGCGAGCTCGGGTTCGAGAACGACAACATTTGTCTCCGTGGCGGCCCGAGCAGCATACTTCCCGCGCACGAGCTTGCCGAAGTCCGACCGCCTGTATTACGGCCGCAGTTCGTCGCCTGCTTTACGACTCCCCCTCTTCATAGATTCTCCTTTCCTGCCTCGTTACCAGACGAGCACTGATTATGCGAATAGTTTCGCCCTCATCGGTATGCGCCACGACCAGAAGGCGATCTTCACTCGAATTACCAAAGGTGACAAAGCGCTGCTCCTGACCAGCGACATAGGTGCCTGACGGGCTTAACGGCCCCACGGATCATCGGCGGTCGCGGAACAAGCGACGTGGGCGTAGCGGAGGTCCGCTGCAGCCGCTGAATAATGGCAAGGATGAGGATCAAGGTTCAACGTCGGCTCCAGCAGCGGGTTAGACGGCTTCTCCTGATGAAGTTTTTTCTCGTACCAGGAGATCGACATCACAATCGAGAACGTGTAGGAGGGTCAGGAGTTGATCGACGGATTTGCTGTAGCTTGTCTGATCAAGAAGGCGATAGAACTGCGTGGCGGACGTTCCAAGCCGACGGATCATCTCACGCTTGGATAAGGGACTTGCGCTGACTCGTTTCTGCGCTTCGATCGTCAGTTTATACACCAGCACATCCCGCAAATAGTGTGGATCCTGGTTGTATTCCAGCACTTGCTCACTGTGAACTGTCCCTTCCTTGCCGGATTCAAGCACGTATGTGAAGCCTTCACGCCCTAGTTCCTGGTCGACGAAGACTCAGGTGATCGGGTCGGTGGCACTCGGTTGAGGATCGACCTTTACATACGGAAACTGCAACGTCTTCCTCGCAGCCTTGACCTCGAACGCCCTCTTGCGATTGTTGTACGCGACGGCTTGGATCTTCATCGTAACCCCGCAGGAGGGGGTCTAAGGGGTCGGCCCTTTTGTTTCTCCCTGATTCCTCTCACGGGTGGATGACGTTCAAACCGAGCACATCTTCAAATGGATCATAGTCGCGGTCATTGTGGAGTAAGGCATGTCCTTCCAATAAACAAAACGTCGCGATCAGAGAATCGATCGTCTTGCGCACAGTTCGTCCGGCAGTTCTCAGGCGCCGATAGTTCAGAGCGGCTTCGACCGCGATTCCAACCGTCCCTGTCTCAAAAACCGCAAACTTCAACAGCTCCTCCTGAACCGCCTTAAATTGTTTATCGGTGGTGATCCCCTGCAACACTTCACAGAGAATCAAATCAGTGAGACCCAGCCGTTCTCTCGGCAACTGAGCGTCAAGCCAGTCGGTATGGGGAGTACGTGTTCCCCGGAGGTAATCGACCCATACCGTCGTATCGACAATAATCATGAAACCGCCTTGATACGACCTTGCCGCATCGCGCCGAGATCTCCCTCCCACTCAATCTTGCCACGCAAACGGCGAATGCTTTCTTGTCCCTTCACCTTGATCAGCAATCGAAGGCCCTCTTCCACCACCGCTTTCTTGGTCGAAAACCCGGTGGCCTTCATTGCTCGTTGCATCAAGCTATTGTCGATCACGATGTTGGTACGCATAGCTCCTCCGACATGGAATGTGTAGGTATTCGTAAATGATACACACGCGAATCAGGAGACGCAAGCGAAGAGAACGTCGGTCTTGGTAGCGCAGGAGACGCGAGGCGATCAAATCAGTCCTGTTAGCAGAATAGACGCATCCTGATTAACCATATACCAATGAATCGCCAGGTCAAAAAAGACTCCCAGTACATTTTCCTATTAGCCATTTCAGTGGTAGTCTTCATAATCCAAGCCGTAGGCGTGTCCGTCTTGGAACGTGAAGCGCCAGTTTGCATTGGTAGAAGTTTCAGCCCTGTGTAAATGGGTTTGTGTCGAGCCATCCCACGCCATCCCCATGAAATTCGGTACGGCTAATTCTCTCAGGAGAGAGAGGGGCATGGAGGTTGTTCTACAGCCTCAACGCCGGCCGCTGAGCGACGGCGGCTATCAGGATTCCCTCAATGGCCGCCGTCAGCTCAAGCGCTTTGCGAGCCAGCCTTGCTCCGATCAAAGTGTCAGGCGGCGCGAAGGATCCAGTCTTTCCCGAATCCACATTTTAATGATCGCTTGTCGCGAGACATTGAGTTTGATCGCCTCACGATCAAGCATGTCGACCATCCACGAAGGGAAGTCCACGTTGACCCTTTGAACCACGGTGGCGTTCTTCAGGTCCAAAAACCCAGTGATGTCTTCGCCCTTGTCGAATTTCTCATCAAACGCTGTGGCTTTGATTCTCTTATTCGTTCTCTTGGCTCTGGACACAGTTCTCATAGATTCGCTCCAATCGGTGATCTGCCCTGTGGCAACTGATCAATCTGACCGCCTCGCCTCTCCTTGTGAAGACGGCGGCGTAGCACTTGCTGCCGATCTTCGTCAGGCACGGCTTTCGTCAATGACATCCTTGGCCGGGATGATGATATGCGTCACGTCCCATAGGCCTTGAGCCCATTCGAGATCGACCCCGTGGCGCTTTTTGTTGCGCTTGCTCTTTATAGGGTCGAACTCAAAATGCTCCATCTGGTGATAGGATAACTGTTATACCGCAAATAATCCAGCGCGCTTGCAATGGCCCTGATTCCGAAAGTGCTATCGCGAGCGTGTGTTTTGCTGGCCACCGGTTGAGCGAGAAACAAAGGGGCCGGGAGTCTTAATGCCCCTGAGCTGCGAATAAAAGACTCCCGACCCCTTTGTTTCTCCCGTCAGAGATCGTGGTTGTACTGCATGGCAAACCAAGTCTCCGGAGAACGGCCACGCGCCTTGGAAAGGCGCAGCGCCATTTCAGGGCTGATACGGCTCGCACCAGTAAGAATGCGATTCAGCGTTGAAGCAGCCACATCAAGCTTCCCGGCCAGTTCACGGCCGCTCAGATTGTTGGGATCCAGATAGGCCTGGATAATAAACTCGCCGGGATGGGGGAAGATTATTCATAGCCATTAGAGTGAGACTAAGGGGTCTGACCACTTTGCTTTCTTTTCACCTTGACTGGAGTCACTCGCCAACGGGAACCTCGTTGACTGATGCTTGCAAGGCAGAGCTCGTGACTTTTCCCGCAGCCTGGCCCGCCGGAAGGGAATGTACTGTGTCCCGCCTGTGGATTGGTGAATGACACCTGCACGACGACCGCCTCCTTGATGCGCGAAACTTCGACTTCACCGCTTGGTGATGGGATCTTCGCGGTTGGCAGCTCGACATACCGGATGGTGACGTACTGACGGCCTGTCAAGCCGGATAGCGAGACGCGCTCCTCGGTGGGGAGGATCAGTTCGTTGCCTGCACAGTCGAGCGCAAGGCCAGGGGCGACAACTACCACGCCTTGATCGATCGAGACCCTCAGGCCGGCGACGACTCCCCAGCCATGCAGGAAGCGATTATGCAGACGGGCCTTGTCACGATGATAGTCCTGCTCTCGCTGAAGATCGTCAGCGGTGAGCAACTGACCACTGAAGAATCGTGAACGCTCGAATTGTCTGAGTGGCACGATGTGGACCCCCTTGTGACGCCCAACGGCCCCGAGGCTCAGCGGAGGTCTGCGGAGCAAACAATGGGTGCTTTAAGGGGTCTGACCCCTTGTTTTGTCTTGAAATGCACTGGTTTAGTTTTCTGAATCTTCCTCTCGCGAATCGGCATTCCATGCATCCAGATTCTCTTGAGTAATCCAGTGGCGTTCATCGTCGACGTATTGACGGTACTTGGACTTGAATGCTTCCAACGCTGATTCGAACTGAACCATCGTCAACACTGCGTCACTCACTTGTGGCAAAGACTCGTCGTTGAGAATTTCTAGGTATTTGCCTGTGGGCTCAGCTTTCAAGATGTTCAACAGGTCGTTAAGTACGCGATTAACAATCTTGACCTTGCTCGCGCTCATGGTCGCGTCGGGCTTCTTCTTCGAGAGCTCCCGGATCTCCTTGATGAGGCCTTCGAATATCGGTGTGGATGCCTGGTACGTTGCAACCGCCGCATCGGTCGTTACGTCTTCGAACTCGTACTCGTCGTTCACTTTCTCTCCGTTCCGATCATCGTCGGTGGGCGACCTTCAATTTGACTTGCGGCTCCCTTAACCAAGTATTTCCACTTGTAGTCATGATGGATCATGTTGTTGGAGCGGAAGCGTTCAGCTTGCTCTATATACAGCGCCAAGACCATCATACAGCGCCAAGACCATCGTCACATCGCTGTTCGTGGGGAGCGCGGACTCGTCGAAGTTGGTGAAATTCTCAAGTGGCTTGTAGTGTCCAACCAGGATCGAATTCCCCTTGGCTAAGATGTTGTTGACAAGCTTGAGCTTGAACAGATTGAGCCCGTCGTTCGGCGCCTTTTTCGCGAGGACAGAGATCTCGGTGTGCAGCCCTTGAAGCTGGACGACCAATTTCTCGAGATTCCGGACATCGTCCTCGGATTTCAGTACCGAGTCAGGGACATTTTGCACGGAATTCACCATATTTTTTAACGATAACGTCAATGGGATTGCGTTGTCTGCTTTCGAATAGCTCGACCATCAGGGCTATGTCAACGTCGGTGAGCGTCACAATAGCCTTGCGCTGGCCCGACCAGAGGTCGATTGTCCTCGTGAATTCGGCGCTCTTAAGGGGGTTGCGCGTGATAAAAAGACCGAATCTTCCTAACTCGTCGGCAAGATATCGGTTGAGCTGATCAACGTGCTGGCGTTCGATCGCTGCGACGTTCTTCATCTCCATAGTGATCTGCCGGGAACCGTAGGTATCGAAAAAGTCCTTGAGGAATGGCGTCGAGGCAGTGTTGTAGAAGATGAGGTCGCGGATGCTTACGCCGCTATCCGTGCGTGCCTGCTCCTGGGCGAAATCGAGCTGCGGGTAGAGCAACGACGGCAGTAGCTGGCCCATGAGGTCCTCGTACTGCTTGTCGACCCCGTTGTACTTACCGGTCGGTAGCTTTTTGAGGGCCGATAATTTCCGCTTGGCCGAGGTAATCGGTATCTGCGCAAAGAGCGGATCGTTGTGGCAGTCTTCAAGGGTGCGTTCCTTGGTTTTCACGTACGTCTCGATCATCCCATAGTGGTCGCGGTTGTAGTTTAGGACGGCGACGCGCGTGAGCTCTTCTGGCTTGTGGGAAATCTCATCTTGGGGACAGTATTTCTCGAAGTAGTCGTCGTAGCTGATCCACGGGACGAATCGCAGCCAGCGTTTCGGCACAAAGAGAAGAGGATTGCCGTTCCTCGGATTGGTCGGCAACGGAATGCCGTGCGCCTCCTTAAATAGGTTCTTGCGCGAGTCATAGAGCCGAGGAATGTCGGACGGCGACGTCGGGATGCGGAGCTGCTCACACTGCTGGATGGTAAAATCAATCAAAAACGACTTCAAGAAGCTGCAGGTGAAGTCGCTGATGCGATCCTTCGATATCCCGTCCACGAAGAACTGGATTTCCTCGAAGTGACGGAAGCCGGCGCGATTATATTGGGGGATGAGCTTGAACAGATCGAGGATCTC
>JBBRRN010000004.1:0-24533 GCA_038200685.1 Nitrospirales bacterium | reverse complement strand
TCGGCGGAATCTTTTGTGGAGAGATAAACCGATTCGTTTTGCATAAAACCTCCGTACTCATGGAGGTGTTATAAGGCTATCGTCAGGGCAGATCAAAAATATAAAAAGGGTACCCTTTAAAAAAGTTCTGGAGGGAGCGCAGAAGAAAACGTGCAACGGTCTGGCAGGGTGTCAGGGTCGTCTATTTCGGCTGGCGGCTCCGCCGTACTCCCTGGGCTGAAAAGGCAACCCGGAGATCGTTGCCCACTTGTAGTATTCCTTCCTGACAGTGGCCACTGAGATTGGCCCAACCTCCTGCCTCATACGCTCGGCCAACGTCTTGAAATCAGCCGCACGCGCGCGTTTTTTATTGAAACCGTGATGCTGAAAAAATCCGCATAACCGCTCGCGCTCCGGATCCGTGAGCGTCGGTTTGCGGCGAGAAATTGCCGGTAAAGCTTTCACCGCATGCTCCGCCGCATGACGGGCTGCCGTCGGCGATGCTCCGTGTTCAAGCACCAATGTCACGCGCCGTCGGTTGGCGCCTGAAAAGTCTGTCACCCTGATGTGACATGGGTAGAAATTTGGTCGTATTTCAAGCGGCTCAAGTTCAAAATCAGGCACCTCGGAACTCCTTGGATCCCAGTGGCGCACCAACCATTCGACCCAACGCCAGTCACGAGGCTCTAGTCCGAATTCTCTGCACAGCCCCTCAGCTTCAACATTGAAACGTAGTGTACCGCCAGCCGTGACTGTGATTGATGGAACTACAGGTGCATCGCCGGCCTTAGCCCAAAAGCGATCGAAGAGTTTCCACAGGCCCTGCTCCATTTCATCGTGCAGCTCATTCGCTAGCCGTTGCCAGTTCGGCAATTCGTTCCAATAGTGTGCGTCATAGCGTTGGCGGAGATCGCAGATATTCTTTCTGAATGATGCTGTCGTACAAAACCGCTTGCGAACGTCCAAGTATTGTTGCTGGCGCCCTCTGGTTTCTTCTGGGTCAACAGGGTAGCTAGAAATCGTCGGGGGAGGAATTGGGGGAAGAGCCTTGGGCCAGCGCGGATGCTTCGGATGTTGAGCTCGCATGGTTCCCCTCCTGTGGGGTACCTGGTAAGGAAGGAAGGCACGGATGCCAGGAACACCCGCCGGCCAGGTAGCTACTCCTGACCGTTGCCTTCCAGTGAATCGAAAACTGTCACGGTTCGGAGCGTGTGCTCCTGTCCATCCCGTCCACGGTGTACCACCGCTTGCGTTGTACTGTCCACTATGTCCACCATGTCTATGGTGTTAACACTTAATGGTAGCCGACATGGCTACGAAGGCTGAGTTGGCGAGCCTTTGCTCCTCGTGCCGTTTCTGTGGTTTCACGCAACAGTCATGGTCTCGACGCTGTGGCGTTTCGCTCCAGGGCGATCTCAGCCTGACGCTTAATCGTAGAATTTACCAGAGCAAGACGACGGGTAAAATTTCCCTCGTATTGAATGCCACAGCGATTTCCCTTCTCCTGTGAAGGGCCCCTGAAATCTTTGTCAATTCAAGATGATGCTGACTAATACGCCTTGACCTCGTGGCACAATCTTCGTTTTTTCAACGGAGAGAATCCAGTTTGTCCAAGGAGGAATCGCTATGAACAATCAAGAGACAACATGTGTGGGACCGACCGTTGCGCTCGCATTCTTGGGAGGAGCCATAGCTGGATTGGTGGCAGGGCTTCTTCTCGCCCCGAAACAGGGAGAAGAGACGCGCCGGGCTTTGAAGGGGTATGCCAAGAGGGCTGAGGAAGAATTTCTGGGAAAGGCGAAGGAGGCGCGGGTTGGTCTTGATGAAACCATAGAACGTGGCGAGCATTTCATCGCAGAGAAAACGGCGGATGTCGAGGCGACGATCAAGGCCGGACGAGAGACCATGAAAGAAAAAATGGACAAATGTTGCAGCTAGCCTGCATTATTGATGACGGCTTGTGGCGAAATTACTGAGCCGCATCGCAAGCTGGATGGCAGGAGCTTCATCGTAGAGGCGGACCGGTGACGAAAACGGAAGTACTCATGGATAATGTGGGTTAAGATATCTTTGAAAATATCTCAGCCAATTCTATTCTTCTTGTGAGGAGAAAACATGAAGGTTTCGATTGCTGCGGTGCTTGCTGCTCCCCTGATGTTCTTCCAGCCTGTTTGGGCACATACCGATGAATCCTTGGATGCGATGTCATCGCCGCATGGCGGGCAAGTCCGTGCCGCGGGCCCCTATCATCTGGAGCTTGTGGCCAAGGATGGAGAGCTGATACTGCATGTGACCGATCACGCATGGCAGGCGATGAAGACCGATGGGGGAGAGGGGAAGGCAACTATTCAGCAGGGTAAGACTGTGAGCAGAATCACCGTTAAGCTGGAGCCCTCACAACAGAATATGTTAACGGGGAACGGGGAATTTCATGTCACACCGGAGACAGTGATTGTGGTATTCGTCAAGTTGTCGGAACAGGATGCGTATGGCGCACGATTTACCCCTCTGAAGCCAAAGTCGGTCGGGAAAACAAAGAAAGTGAGTGATGGTCATCGTCATGATCATGACCTTCAGCATCAGCACCATTGAGAGGCAGGATGTGGTCGTTTTCGTGGAGGGATCGAATTCAGAAATGCGCGCGTCTCCATAGGCTGACACAAACGAGCGACATATATGTCATCATTATATAGAGGGAGACAGATCCTCCTCGAAAGGGTCGCTCTTGGTGTCCTGTGTGCTGTCGTATCGGTTAGTTGCAGTGAGGTCGAACGTCGTCACGATGAGCAGCAGTCCATTCCGTATCTCACGTCCGATTCCAGGCATTCCATTCCACTCTCTCCATCAGTGGAGAAAGAGCATCGTGCGGTGATGTTACAGCACCTGGAAACTCTTCAGGTGATTGTGAACGCGCTGGTAGAAGAGGACTACGAGTTGGCGAGAGGGCTGACTGAATTACACCTGGGATTCTTCATGCACCGGCTGGCGAAGGCGAGTAAGCCGCCCGAGAATTTCCCGCCCGCGTATCATGACTTAGCCGTGGCGCATCAAGCGGCAGTGGAAGAATTCGCGAGGATTATTCCCACGCAAGATCTGAAACAGATCTTGCCGCAGTTCAACAACCTGCTGAAGGCCTGCGTGGCCTGTCATTTGGAGTTTAAAGTCGGAGAGCAGTCATAATGTATTGGAGGCATCATGAGTGAGCAGAACACCATCACTGTATTCTTTGAGCAGGACCATGATCGGTTGGACGAATTGTTCAAGACCTTTCAACAGTTGAAACGGTCTGATTTTGCCAAGGCCAAGGAAGCATTCAAAGAATTCAAGGTCGGCTTGCAGCGCCATATCGTGTGGGAAGAGGATCTGTTGTTTCCGTTATGGGAAAAGAAAACCGGCAGGTCTGAGGAAGGGCCGACCGTTGTGATGCGGGTGGAGCATCGCCAGATCGGGCAGCAGCTTGAGGCCATTCATAACAAAGTGGTGGAGCAGAATCCAGACAGCGATCAAGAAGAACAGGCGCTGTTGGACCTTCTCGGTTCCCATAATAGAAAAGAAGAGCGGGCTCTCTATCCCGCCATCGATCAGGTGGCCAGTGCGGAAGAGCGCGAAACCGTTTTTCAGAAAATGAAAAATATTCCGGAAGAGCGATACAAGCTCTGTTGCGGGTAGCACTGACTGAGATCATTGGAAGGGTGCAGTGATAGCTGGCTCAATGTGTAAGCTTCTCGGGGATTCTCTGTAGTCGGCATCCTTCTGGCCACGATCCAGTCTGTACACCTGTCTTAGATGAATGCTTGAGCGGTTCTCCTCCGTCACCCAAGAGCACAACGACGGCGGGAACTAAGACTGACGACCACAACTTGCCACTGATACCGCCATCGGTCGATCTGAGAAATCCCAAGGCGTTATCCCTAAAGACTGACAAGCAGCGTGCACGCGCGGTTCGAGAAGGGCACCGGGGCACCGGCATGTTCCCGGATACCACTATGACCAATCAAGAACTCGGCGACACGTTCGCCCACCTCGCTATACTTAGGTGGCAAGACTCGAAGCGAACCAGTACGCCCTAGGCTGGACGAAGGTAAATGCTCTGGTCCACGCCTATTGTATAGCGTCCACAGTTCTGCCATGTCTTTCCAGACTAGTGGAGGATTGAACTCAGGAGGTTTATTAGGGACGTGAAGTCCCATCGTAGCGACTGTTGTCAGAAGCTAGGTGTTATCGGATGATGAGCACGGAGCAGCCGGCTCGATGCACGATCGCATGCGACACCCCGCCAAGCAGGAATCGTTCGAACCCCTTCCGCCCGTGGGAGCCGACCACGATGAGGTCGTGGCTATTTCCTACTTCGCACACGGTCGTGACGGGATCACCCAAGCGGACATCGGTAGACACGGTAAAATGCGGACCGGCCAACGCCTCGGCCATGTCGTGTACAATCTGTTCAGCCTCCCGCTTACTTTGCTCAGTCCAGCCTTCAAGTCCCACCATCAGATGTGGGTTGACCAGATGCAGTGACGGGATGACCGAGAGGATGGTGACTGCGACGGGGTTCCTGAAAGGGTACGACGTCAGCCACCGGTGCAGACGGGTGGCATCGTCGCGGTCTTCGACTGCCAGGAGGATGCGGGCGATGGGGCGAGCTTTTCCTTTCACAATTAAGGTCGGTATCGTGGCATGGAGCAGGACTTGGTGCGACACGCTGCCGACAAACACTTCTCTCATCCGGCTGTGATCGTGAGTGCCTACAGCGATGAGGTCGGCCTTGACCGTGGCGGCGCTATCGAGAATGAAGGCGGCCGGGTGCTGGACTTCGCACATCGTTCTGATGGAGGGGGTCTCAGCCGGCAGGAGGGTGCGGCAGCGTTCAATGGCTTGGCGACCAGCATCGGTCAAGGCCTGGCGGAATTCTTCGTACCCTTGCAGATTGACTGCTCCGGCCACGATGGGAGACTGGAACATGCCAAGATCCACGCCATGTACGAGCACGACATCGTCCGGCTTGTAGAGTAACCCGATCTGTTCCACGGCGGCAAAGGCTTCGTCCGACCAATCCACGCCAACTAGGATTCTCATTGCAGCCTCTCCATGATTCAGAATAACGGGTGGGGTGCCCTGCCGAACGGCAAGACCCGTGGCCGGTCGCCAGCATTTCCCCGAATTCGCCAGACGCCGCCCTCAAGCATCAGATAATGCACTTCTTCATACCAGCTGTCGATAGGTACGCAGAGGTCGCTGATCTTCGAGATACCCGACAAGATCTCCGTGACGGTTGAGACCGGGCGAGCTCCCAACCCTGACGGGATCTTGGAATGTGTGGACATGGTTCGGTTTACCCTCCTCCTTGACTGACAGAATGTCTTATGAGGCTGATGACGAAGGCGCGCGTTCGAATATCGCCTCCTCGGCCAGATTGAGGTACTGAGTCACATCGCAATCCTCGACTTGTGTGAAGTCGGTGAAGAAATTTCCTACGGCGTAGAACGGGTCCGGTGTCATGAGCACTACTAACTCGTCCAGATATGCTCGGACTTCACGGATTGTCGATGGAGGTCCGACCGGAAGCACTCCCACCAGACGGCGAGGCTGCAAGCTGCGAATGGCAAGTGCCGAGGCTATGAATGTCGCGCCTGTGGCGACGCCGTCATCAACCAAGAGTACGGTATGGCCTGTGAGTTGCGGGAGCGACCGTCCTTGCCGGTACAGGTCCTTGCGCCTGGCGATCTCTTTCTCTTGGACGTGGATTATCTGGTCCAGCTCATGCTGGGATAAACCAAACAAATTGACGGCCTCTTGATTCAGAGAGCGTGATCCTGTCTCAGCCACTGCTCCAATTGCATACTCGGGATTGCCAGGCGCACCGATCTTGCGCGTAACGAACACATCAAGCGGGAGGTGGAGTGCGAGGCTGAGCTGATAAGCCACCGCCACCCCGCCGCGAGGCAGAGCAAGAATTACCGCTGTCGGATCGTTGCGGTATGGACTCAGCTTATCGGCCAGTATCCGGCCCGCCTCTTCTCGATTGCGGAACATGACCCCTCTGTCTCCTGTGATACGGGGCGTTGATCTTGTGCCTTTGTTGTTAGCTCTCTATCTTCGACGGCTCGTGATGAAATGCGGCGACCTTCGGGCGAACGAGATCGGCAAAGTCCTTGTACCGCAGCTTGATCGCGCCGACATACGTTCCGGCTTCAAACACGATGGACTCATCTTCCGTCAGCAGTTGATCGACGTACACCTCCACGCCATAGAGGTTCCCGAACGGCGGCATCGTTCCCACTTGGCAATCGGGGAATAGGTTGCCAATCTCTGCTTCTGTTGCCAATCGCACATCGCGGACTTCCAGGATATCCTGCAATCGTTTCAAATCCACGCGCCATGTTGAGGGGAGCACCGTCATAACGAAGTACTGATCGGCCTTGACGACCACGACTTTTGCGACAAGTTTGCCTGCTACATCAAGTGTATGGGCCACGTCGTGGGCGGTATAGGCCTTTGGGTGGTTGACCACTTCATAGGGAATTTTGTTGGCATCGAGATAACTCTGGAGTCGTTTCAGGATCGGCATGGCAACCTCCCTCGCTGAAAGACAGAATGCGCCTATATGCGTGGTTAGTATAATCGCTCAAGTGAGCAAAGGAAATGCCGTCGGAGGCATCCCTGGTGGTGCATATCTACCAGGATAGGTTTTCCGCAGGCTCCTAGATCGGCTATTCCCCTTCTAAAATCGCAAGTTTTTTGTGGCACACCTCATGCTGATCCCTTAACGGGAGATGTATGACCAGGAGGCCAAGAGCTTCTAGCAGGGTGTTGAAACAATTCGCCAGCTTTCTTCTTGTCGCCTCCGCGTAAGCGGGACTTCTTGCCTGCGAACGGACTCCCGATCAAGCGTCTGAGGCCAAGAAGGCCGTTTCGACCGACAGGCAGGGAGTGCTCCAACTCACAGCCGAAGAAATCTCGCGGACGGCGATCGAGGTTGCACCGGTTGCTCGTGGGACGTTGCTGGTGCCACGGGAATTTCCTGCACGGTTCAAGCCAACGAAAATGAACTGGCGGAGGGGACCACACTCATCAGGGGCCGAGTGGTGACGGTCCATGTGGATGTCGGCCAAGATGTGAAGAAAGATGCCTTGCTGGCGATGCTCCACAATACGGACCTCGGTGTGGCGGAGAGGGGTATCTGAAAGTTGCGGCAAAACTACATGAAGCGGAACTGGCGTACGAGCGTGCCAGGTGTGGTCGATGTGAACCGCACGGGCGGCTTTGTGAAGCAGCATCAAGTCCTGACCGATCCGGGCAAGCTCCGCAAGTTCGACTTGACGCTCCACGACATCTACGAGGCGGTGGTGAAGAACAATGCCAATGCTGGCGGCAATGTGCTGGGACGCCATGCAGAACGCGCGATCGTTCGTGGGCTTGACCTGATCAAGACGATGAGCGATATCGAGTCCATCATTGTGAAAGAGTCCGGCGGCAGGCCGATCTTCGTTCGTGATGTTGCGGAAGTCCGCATCGGCTACGCCGTTCGCCATGGGGCGGTGTTGCTCAACGGCGAGCGGGAGGTCATGGTTGGTAGCGTCCTCAAGATACGAGGGGGCAATGCGCGTCAGGTGGTCGAAGCGGTCGAGACCGAGGTGGAAGATTCCCAGCAGAGTCACATTCTTCTCACAGGCACGAAGCTCGTGCCCTTCCATGATCGCTTGAATTGGTGACGGTAGGCATCGATACGGCGCGGGACTCCCTGATCGAAGGAATCGTGTTGGTCGTCTTCGGAATCGATGCGATCGGCATCGTTGCCGACAGGGAGTGTAAGGAGGAAGAAACATGGGTCGGAGTCTCTCAGTCGCGCATTCACGATGGGTAGAGCATAATGGGTTTGTCTGTTCCATTTCACACAGAGGAGGCTCCTATGTCGCGAATCAAGGAATTCAGAGCATCGCTCGACAAGAAGTTGGATGCATTAGAACACCTGGCGCTGGCGTTAGAGGCGCACCTGATCCAGACGAAAGATCAGGCGATGCAGCGGTTGGAGCAGCGCAAGGAACATTTGAGGGAGTTGCTCAAGCAAGTCCAGGCCGACGTGCAGAAGTCGAAGGAGATGGCAGAGCACGCGAAGATTGAGGTGCAGGCCAAGCTCGAACACCTACAAGTACAATTGGCTCTCGGCAAGGCAGAGGCCCGCGACACGTTCGAGGAGCAGAGGGCGAAGACTCTCAAAGCCTTGAGCGAGTTCGAATCCATTGCAGAAGAGAAACTGAAAGGGGCCACGTTCGAGTCAGGTAAGGTTTGGGAGGATCTCGTAGACCGGACGAGTACGCTTGAAGCCGAGTATGAGGTGCTCAAGGACCGGTTTGAGAGCGAGAAAGCTAAACAGGAAGTTGTATTGGAGTCAAAGAAGGAGGAGCTGCTTGCCAAGCTGGTGTTGTTTAAGGATCAGGTAAAGGCCAAGCGCGTGGTTGTGCAGGCCAAAGCTGATGTGCTTGAGACCGACTTGCGCGAGGGGTTGGATCAGATTAAGGCAGGGGTGAAGAGGTTGTTCGAATAGAGAGGAAAGAGGGCAGCCTGTTGGTCTCCTGTGCTCGCGCAACGCGCGGCCTCCGAAGGCCCTCGCCTGGGTAAATGGCACGTCTCGGCGTGCCCATGGGTGGGCGGGTGAGAAAGTCGCCCGCAGTGGGAGACCAAACAGCCCGCCCTCTAGAAGAGAAGGTTGGCAAGCTTGGAGGGATCATTTCAGAGTGCTCGCTCGATGCGTGCAGTAAGGGGCAGCCTCTGCCACTCCTTTTAAGGGGGCATTGAGAATTGGAAGGTGCTCATTCGACGCGCGCAATCGAGGATCAACCAGGCTATCCTTGATCTGAAATGGAAGATTGGACTCACGAAGTGATGGACAGTGTCGCTGTGCTCCACTTGTTGAGGAATCAATCACGAGAATGCCGGCGATTTGTATAACCGCTAGCCTGTGAAGTCATCCTCGTCGTCGAGAGCACATCAGCAGCATGCTTGTGATGTCAGGTCCGATCGGTTATAGGATTGGACATGCACGGCGCGCCGAGTGCTCCTATCACCACCAACATTCCGCAGCGGATGGACCGCTTGCCTTGGGCGCGGTGGCATTGGCTGGTGGTGACGGCTCTCGGCGTCACATGGTTGCTGGATGGACTAGAGGTGTCCATCGTTGCCGCACTAGGCCCGGTCCTCACGCATAGCACCACATTGCATTTCACGGAGTCCGAAGTCGGGCTGACTGCGTCGGCCTACTTGGCCGGTTCAGTGTTCGGGGCCATCGTGTTTTCCTACCTCACCGATCGGCAGGGGCGGAAGAAGTGGTTCATGTTCACGCTTCTGCTTTATCTGGTGGCCACGGTCTTAACCGCATTGTCCTGGAATCTGTGGAGCTTCATGCTCTTCCGATTCTTAACCGGCGCAGGCATCGGTGGCGAATACGCGGCGATCAATTCCGCCATCGACGAACTCATCCCCGCGCGCTGGCGCGGTCGGACCAACCTGGCGATCAACGGCAGCTGGTGGTTGGGAGCGGCAGTCGGCGCACTTCTCATCATTGTGCTGTTGAACCCAGATATTATCCCGGAATATCTGGGATGGCGGCTGTGCTTCGGCTTCGGAGCGGTCCTGGGTGTGAGCGTCGTGCTGCTTCGGCGAATCATCCCGGAAAGCCCCCGTTGGCTCATGACCCATCGAAGGGTGGAGGAAGCGGAAGCGGTGGTCTCCAGTATCGAGGACCAGATCACGCGTGATCATGGACTGCCCTCGTTGCCGATACCCGAAGGCTCGATCATCGTGCATGCCCAGCCACACGTGACATTGGGTACCGTAGCCCGCCAGCTCTGGAAAGTCTATCCGAGGCGCACGATACTCGGCATCGCGCTCATGACGACGCAATCGTTTATGTACAACGCGATTTCGTTTACCTACCCCTTCGTGCTCACGAAATTCTACGATGTACCAATCAGCAGCATCGGCTTCTTTATCCTACCGTTTGCGCTCGGTAACTTCCTTGGTCCGCTGTTGCTCGGCCGCTTTTTCGATACCGTCGGACGTAAGCCGATGATCAGTCTCACCTATGCCGCCGCCGGTTGCCTGCTGGCTGTGACAGGGTATCTGTTTTGGCAAGGCGCGTTGACCTCCGTCACTCAAACACTGGCTTGGACATGCGTTTTCTTCTTCGCCTCGGCGGGCGCCAGCGCGGCCTATCTGACCGTCAGCGAGATTTTCCCTCTGGAGATCCGCGCGATGGCCATCGCATTCTTCTTCGTCGTGGCACAGGGATCGGGGATCCTCGCTCCCTGGCTGTACGGCAAACTGATCGAATCATCTGCCACGAGCGTGTTCTATGGCTACTTGCTCGGAGCCGGCATGATGCTGGTTGGCGCGATCGTCGAACTGTTCTTAGGGGTGAAGGCAGAGGGTCGGTCGCTCGAATCCATTGCGACGCCACTTTCGGCGGAAAAGATCTGATGAGCCGAACTGCGAGCCGACGGCCGTCAGCCTGGCGAACTGGCGCTTCATCGCGTTGATGTGTCTGAGGGAGCGTACGAGGTCGTGGGTACGGCACTCTTGGTGGTGGGTTAGTTTCAACTTATTGGCGCTGATCTACCCATTTCCTGGCTTTCCCAAGAGCAATCTCATTCGCCTTTTTTTCCGTATTGCGGATCTCATGCACTTCACCCTGTAGGGTTTTCATGGGCTCTCGTCCGCCCGTTGAGAGCCATGCAAGAGCTTTTGGCGTCCATCGGTCATCTCCGAGATGTTGGGAACAGGCCTTAATTTTATGATTTTTATACGTTACCCACTCAGCCAATTTCAGCCCTCCTTATTATCTAATCATCTCGTCATCTTAAGGATAGCAGATACGAACTATTCGTTTTCTATCACCTCAAATCGACCCACTATCGATCCGTGAGATGTGATTCGTTCAGCATGAGTTTTTTTGACAGACAGATACTCGGCCGCCCTACGGGTTACCGTTCACGTCTTACGTTTCACGGTTCCCAGGTGCGAATGGGGCGTTCTCTTATCTCACTTCGCGATTCCCTGCCACCCCTTCGTTGATCAGAGACGGGAGTGATGGGTCGCTGGTTCTCTGCAGTGATCCGGCAGCCGGATCATGTAACCACCTCCGGTGCCGCGCGTCACCAGCACCTGTCCTTCCCGACTCAACCGATCGACTTCAAGAAAGACCTGGCTCCACGACAGGTCGGAGAGACTCTTCGTCAACATATCCAGATCGCACCCATGCGTGCGTTGGACGGTTTCGAGAATGCGATCAGTCACGGGTACATTCGAAGTCATGATGATCCTCCCTCTCCGTTGGATGTTCACTGCAATTTCAGGTGTGCCCTCCTTCCGTCGGCAGTTCGGTTTCCGATACGGGGTAGATAATGCCGAACTCCTGGTCCGGCATGATTCGTTGCGAAAGCAAGGCTAATTCCTCCGCCGCATCATCCCCAAGATCATAGGCGCGAATCGCCAGCATGTTGAGAAACACTCCCATCTCCCGCTTGGCGCCCCATCGGTCACCCAGTCTGGCCGCGTCACGAATGCGACTCAGTTCATGCGCATATGGTGAGAAATCGTAAGCGGGATATTTCTTTGTGAAGTACGTCGTTAGCGTATGCTCAAGGTGATCCAGCCAGGTGACCGGCTGAACGAGACGTTCGGTAGCCAGCAGAAAGGACGGATTCTCACGGGCCTGAAGGGAAGCAGATGCAAGCACGGAGCAGACAGTTGACACAAGGATAGGTGCCAGGAAGAGAAGGAAGACTCGGCTGCTGACAGTCACCATGAGGATCCCCGTTCTAAGCTGCATTATTCATGAAGCTTCTGCTGCAAGCGCGGATACGCGGCTGCAACGGGCAGTCTCGCCATTCAGCCCTTCGACATACTGCACGAGTATGCCTCTGGGCTTCACGGCTCCGAGTGCCCGTCTCGCTTCGCGTCTGCACGCTTTCGCGACGAACCTTCATGAAAAATGCTGGCTAAAGGATCCGTATCCGAGCAATGGTGCGTTACGAGAAAGAATCCGGCGTAGGAGTGAGGGGGACTGTGTGAGTTCCGGCGCGCGGGACGACGAATAGTAGCGTGCGGAAGTGTCAGCAGCCACCGTCACTGGAACGTCAGGAGATTATGCTACGCCGATGGAAAGACTTGGTCAACAGGCCATCAATTAGCTCAGGAAGCCAGGTTGCGGGGATAGGGAGCTACCAAACCATCCTTCTTGCTCGCGGAATGCGCCCGACGAAACTGCGCTCGTCCGATGCGCGCAATGAAGGACAGTCTAGCCTAGAAAAGTGGCGAAAAGATAGAAACGAAGAATGTGTTGGACGCGCGCAGTGGAAAAGCAATCAGCCTCCATCCCTGAGAGATAACGCGCGAGCTTGGAGGGAACCAACCCTATTTATGGTGTGTGATGGACGCACGCACATAGGGATGAACCAGGCCGACCTTGAAAAAGAAGATTGCCGCCAATGTCAGATTACAAGATCCGACCCCATGCGTGCCGACAAGCCTTCGGAGAGCGGGCTCACCCTCGGACCCTCCCGTAATGCACGAGTACGTATCGGGGCCTGAGGACTCCATACGCCGGTCTCGCGACGCGGCTTAACGATTTCGCGACGAACCGTCATAAATAATGCGGGCTAGATTAACGCGACTCCCCAACTTCGCAGTGGCTCAGTGTCCCTCTTGCGGACCAGCTCTATTCATTTCATTAACGAACGTCTGGTTTCCCTTGCGGTGTTCCTCCACCCGGGGGATTGATGCCCTTTTGTTCGAGAAGCGACTTATCAGGGTTCGTTGACATGCTCGGATCGAGGTTGGGTGGTTTCACGGAGCCACGGGGATCTCCGCGCCTCTCCGGCGTGTGTTGGATGCCTGGATCTATACGGGACGGGGGGATTGTCGGAGCGCTAGATCCTGACGGTCTCTCGGGAATGATGCCAGGAGCCGGCTTGCCACCGCTCTCGGGAAATTGGCCAGGGGGGAGTACATCGGCGGCAACGGCGAATGCCGGAAGAAGGGTCAGAATTGCAATGGCTACAAGTCGAGGAGCCTTCACGGGCCACCATTTGGCAGAGAGTGAGCGGGGAACCCTACTATATCGATGTTTTAAGCACGACATACTCACCTCGTCATCTGTGATGATGTAGCGTGCACTGTGGAGGCTTAACCTCACTGACGCTTAGTTCCGCACCCTTGATGGGCACAGGAACAGGGAGCGCCTGTTTTGGCCTCCCGACAATTAGATGAACAAAATTCTTTTCCTGGTTCTGCAGGACAGGTACAGCGCGGGTTCGCGCATGATTTTTCCGCCATCGTGTGCCTCCTTCTTCCGCTCACGTTCATGACGCAGCAAATAATTGGGCAAGCTGCGTTGATTAATCATGGATCGCACGTGTTGCAGATCATGGACCACTATCCGCAGCCTTCTAGCCTATGCGACTGACGCCAATCACCACAGTGGGTTTCCCCCCTGTGCTGCATAACGCCGCACCATCCACAAGAACCGAGTGCCGTTTCTCTTCAGAACCCCTCGTAACCGGGCTGATTCTCCTTCTTTATTTCTATACGCCACGGCACACCCAATGCAATGCAGATCTGATACCCGGAGTCGCCCGCTGCTTGTTGGCCGTCACCGTCATTGAGGAGGGAGTCTGTCATGCGAATTCTTTGTGCCGTAGATGGGTCTGAATGCTCACAGTGGGGGGTACAAGCACTCGAAGCGCTCGCCAGCCGTGAGCCGGAGGTAGTCACGCTTCTCCATGTGGTCGATCCGTCGGCCCTCCGAGCGGGGAAAGGCGGGAACCCCGTGGCAGAGAAGCGAGCTCTGGCTGCTATGGAGAAGGCCGGTGGCATCCTCCTCCGCGAGGCAGAGCGTTCCGCGCGAGTCGCCCTCGGACAGGCCGCGACAGGCCCTCGCACCATATTCCATCGCACCTTAGCCCATGGCCCTCTCGCCCAGACGATCGTGCGACAGGCACGGCGGGTGAGGGCCGATCTCATCCTCATCGGATCCCGCGGGTTGAGCGACATTCGAGGATTCTTATTGGGAAGCATCTCCCGGCAAGTCGCGTCGATCACCCGCTGCTCCGTCCTCGTTGTGAAACAGCCGATCCAGCAGTTGAGACGAGTGACGCTCGCGGTCGATGATTCAAAACACTCCCGAACCGCCGCTCGATTTCTTCGCTCCCGCATCTTTCCGGAATCCGCCACGACCACTATCCTCTCCTCGGCCGAAAGACCGGTGACCGACTTGGCTGTTCGATACTTGTCCAAAGCTCAAGTCTCAGAGTTGGAACGACCGGTCCTCGAACGCGCCACGCGACTGGTTACGGCATTGCGAGATGAATTCCTGAAAGAAGGCTTCGCCGTCGACACGGACGTGCAGATGGACCACGTCATCGACACCATCGTCAAACAGCTGGAGGCCACGCATGCCGACCTCCTGGTGATCGGGTCGCGCGACTTAACCAAGAGCGAGCGGCTCCATCTCGGCAGCGTCTCGGAGAGTCTCCTGAGACACGCCCCTTGTTCCGTTCTGATCGTGCGAGGCACGCGTGCCTGACCTCAACGAGCTACACCTCCACCAACTGACGGTTGCTGAAGTCTTCACACACCTGGGAACCAGGGAAGGCGGCTTGTCGCCCGAAGAGGCACAGCAGCGGCTCAGTCGGTATGGCCCCAATGTTCTGGAGGAGCCGAATCGCTATTCATTGATTCGAGGGTTTCTCCATCAGTTCACTCACTTCCTGGCCATATTGCTCTGGATCGCCGTCGCCCTGGCGTTCACGGCTGAATTCATGAAGCCCGGCGAAGGGATGGCCACGCTAGGCTGGGCGATCCTCGGCGTGATCGTCATCAATGCCGTCTTTGCTTTCTTTCAGGAATATAAAGCGGAGCGGGCGGTCCATGCTCTCCATCGCCTCCTCCCTGCTCGGGCATGGGTGCTGCGCAACAACCAACCGCATGACGTGTCGCGGAGCGAAATCGTGCCGGGGGACGTGCTCGTGATCGAGGAGGGAGAGCAGATTCCCAACCGAAGCGGCGGACAGCGGAGCCGGTCATCGATGGCCATCTCCAGGACATTCCCAATCTCGTCTTCGCCGGTACTCCGGTGCTCTCCGGCAGAGGCCGAGCAGTGGTGTTCGCCACCGGCATGCAGACGGAATTCGGCAAGATCGCCCGCCTCTCCACAAGCGTGGAGACAGGCCTCAGCCCTCTGCAGAAAGAGATCGCGAAGGTCACCCATGTGGTCGCCATGCTGTCGGTCGCCATGGGCGTGGTCTTTTTCGTCATCGGCGTCTCCATGGGCTTAGGATTCTGGGTCAGCGCGATTTTCGGGATCGGCATCATTGTGGCAAATGTGCCGGAAGGACTACTCCCCACTGTGACGCTGGCCCTGGCGTTGGGCAGCCAGCGCATGGCTAAACGTCACGCGCTCATCAAGCAGCTGACATCCGTTGAAACCTTGGGTTGCACCACCGTCATCTGCACGGATAAGACGGGGACGCTGACCGAAAACCGGATGCGCGTGGCTCGTTTCTATATGGACCATCTCGAAATCGAGGTGCAGGAAAGTTGTTTGGTGATCGCCGGACGCATGACCAACGCGATCGAGGCGGAGGAATATGCGCCGCTCTTCGATGCAATCATCCACTGCCACAATGCCAAGCGTGTGAGGCGGACAGACAGCCGCTCCATCGTCACGGGCGATCCAACCGAAGTGGCCCTGGTCGAGTTTGCACAGGATCACGGACTCCTCCACCATGAACCGATGCCCCGGATGGGCGAGCTCCCGTTCGACGCGGATCGGAAACGCATGTCCACGCTTCATTGGCGTGAGGGCCGACTCGTGGCTTTTGTGAAGGGAGCGCCGGAATCGCTCATGCCCCTCTGCAATCAGATGCTCCACCACGGTGCACGCTCGCCGATAAGTCAGGAGGACCATCAGCGCATCATGGCGCAAAGCCAGACCTTCGCGCACCAGGCCTATCGGGTCCTGGCTGTGGCCATGCGAGAAATCGAAACGGGTGTCGAGAAGCTGGACATCGACGGTGTGGAACAAAGCCTCACCTTCCTCGGCCTTGTGGCGATGATAGATCCCCCTCGCCACGAAGTGCCGGAGGCCATCGCGCGCTGTCGTCAGGCCGGCGTCCGCACCATCATGATTACCGGAGACCACCCGCTCACGGCCCTGGCTATCGCCCGCCAGATCGGGCTGGCGCCGAAAGAGTCCCGCACCGATCCGGGCGGAGACTGTTCCGTGATCGAAGGGCACCAGGTTGAAACGATGACTGACGAGGCGTTGCGTCAGCTCCTTACACCCACGCTCCCTGACAAGGCCGAGCCGGTCTTCGCGCGCATGGCCCCCCGGCACAAGATGCGCGTGGTGTCGGTGTTGAAAGACATGGGTGAAGTGGTAGCCGTCACGGGCGACGGGGTGAACGACGCGCCGGCGCTCAAGAAAGCCGATATCGGCATTGCCATGGGCATCACCGGAACCGACGTGGCGAAAGAAACGGCGGACATGATTTTGCTTGACGACAACTTTGCGACCATCGTCAACGCTATCGAAGAAGGCCGGGCTGTCTACGCCAACATCCGAAAGTTTTCCACGTACGTGCTGGCGAGCAATGTGCCAGAAGTCGTCCCCTATCTGGCGTTCGGCTCGTTCGGGATTCCGCTGGCGCTCACGGTCCCGCAAATCCTCGCCGTGGATCTGGGGACCGATATGGTTCCGGCCTTGGCCCTGGGCGCTGAAAAGCCCGACGCCGGCATGATGTCTATCCCGCCGCGACCGCGCACGGAACGGTTGATGAACCTTCCGCTTCTCCTGCGCGCCTATGTATTTTTGGGCCTGATGGAAGCCGGAATCGCTATGGGAGCATTCTTCTTATTGCTCCTCACACAGGGATGGACCTGGGGCGTGCCGCTCGAATGGTCCGATCCGCTTTACAAACAGGCGACCGGCGCCACCTTCGCCGCCATCGTCGTCGCCCAGGTGGCGAATGTGTTTGCCTGCCGTTCAGACCGGGTGTCGCTCTCTCGACTCGGCTGGTTCAGCAATCCATTGCTCCTCTGGGGAATCGCGACAGAACTCGTTGTCCTGGCGTTCATCATCTATACGCCCTGGGGCAACGCGATCTTTGGAACCAGCCCCTTGCCCGCCTGGATCTTTGGACCACTCGCGCTGGGCACCGTTGCGCTGTTGTTTGCAGAGGAAAGCCGTAAGTTTATTGTCAATCGATTCAAGAACGGTCGAGCAGGCGGGGCGGATGGAACGGATATGCGGTGAGGCTCGCGCCATAGAGGGCGCTGTCAATTAGGAGGCTGAAGCGATGCCGACTGCGACGGCATTGCGATGTTTCATCGCAGTGTTAGAGGAGCAGTCGGGAGGCGGCAAACCAGTGGGTGGAGCCGACACAGGTCAACGCATTATGGCGCGACACCGTGCGCCAGGGCTTCCGCTTTCGTCAATAGAATATCCCCTGCCACTTCCTTCAACATGTCACGTCCTCCTCCATCGAGTTAGTAATGAATTGCGCACCCTGTCACAGAGAGCGAGATGAGTCGCTCCCCCGATCACACTCGAAATGGCCCACTGACGCTCTTTTTCATTCCAGGTTGATTGAAGGGTTAGGAGCGAAATGGTTGGACATCACCTGACTTGCGCAACATCTTATTCACCTCGTCAAGATGCAGCTCTTCGCCGACGATCATCTCTCGCGCATACTCTTCCAGCAGGACGGACTTTCCCTCGGAGACTTTCAAGAGTTCATAATAGGACGCGACAGCGGCCTTCTCGTGTTCCAAGCTTTCCTGCAGGATATGTCCCACATCATGCTTCTCGGTTTCGAGGAGTGCCCCAATTTTCAGCGACGGGTGGCCGCCGAGCAAGGTGACCAGCTCTCCGGCTTTATGCGCATGGGCAAGGCTCTCGTCAGCATTATTCTTTAGCCAAGACACGATAGGAATGCGGTTATAGCCGTAGACCATGAGAGAGTAATGCGTATAGCGGACGACTCCCGCCAACTCATGCTCCATAATCCTATTGAGAATCCCAATCGCCTGTTGCGTGTCTTGATCGTTCATCTGATACCTCCTGTTAACAACACGATTTCGCCTGAAGAAGTTGCGACTCGGCTCGCGCTTAGCACGTCTGCTCCGTCAGGCATTTGCCGCTCGGCACACCACCGTCCGTCATTCGTTTGGAGACAAGTCTACTGGAAAGCTCAATGCGTATCCACTTCGTTCTATTCATCGCAGCACGCAAGGCCTTGAGTCCGACGAGCAGCTGTCCGGCCCCAGAACATACGAACACGTGATGGAATCGCTCTTGTCTTTATTTCGACTCTCCCCTATAGAATGGGCAGAGTCGCATGCTGAACAATCGCTTGGTTTGGTGACGACCCCTCTCGCTGATACACAGGAGTGCCTGCTATGAAGATGCTGCTGATCGTCTTTCAGTCGATGGTAGAGCACATCCATGCCCTGCTGAAAGAATACGACGTCACCGCGGTAGCGGAGCCGCTTGCCTACCGCCTCATCGATGGGTTTACCAGCTTGAAAGCGGAACAGGGGGCGCGCCAGCAAGACAGTGTCTTATCTCTTCACGTATTTGTCCTCCCCTGTGAGCAGGTGGTTTAGCCACGGACAGCCCTGTCCGCTGCCGTTCGGTGGCACCAGTACACAACAAGGTGAAGGAGACAACGACCCCGCGCGCGGATGAGGGCTGGACCTGCTAAATCTCTCCTGTGTGCGGTTGGCGATCATGCGCTTCAGGCGAGTCCTATTTACATTGCTCCTGGAAGAGGAACTTCACATCTGTGCCGACCAAGGCGAGGTGAAATCTCTTCCTGGCCTTCCCCCTCAATCATCTCTACGGATGAGGCTGTCGGATAAGCACCCGGTCACCATTTCTTGTCGGTTTATGGCTCCTGCTCTGAACCATCAAAATCTATCCCATCTGCTAAGATTGTCTTAGTAGAGGCATTATGACCTCGGCACAAAAAGGGGTGTTGCCATGTGGTTTCGTTATGGATCCGGGCTCATGATGATGGGAGTGCTCTGGGGATGTGCCACGGTGAATGGTCCACCCCTGCCGGGGTCTGCGCCATTATTTCAGGCCGATGCCACGGATACAGTCATCTTGCAAGCCGTACAGCGCGAACAAGACACGTTGCTGAACACCTGCGCACAGCAACAGTCCTGCGATCAGGTACATTTTACCCGTGCGATGATCGCGTTGTTCCAGAATGGAGAGACGGCAGCGACGTCCTTTCAGGAGTCGATGACCGTTGCGCCGAAAGGCCCATTCGCGGATTCAAGCGCGCGCTGGATTCAATTTCTTGCCAACCGGACGGCCCACTCCGCTTCCGCCGATGAGTCGAATGGGGCGGTCGCAGTGATGAAAAGTCTGGTGCGTACATGGCTTGAACAACAGCGTGCGGCAAGTACATCGGCCCCCATGCGGGCTGTGGAAGCCGACAAAAGTCAGGACCGAGCAGTCCCCACGCTTCGGCGAGAAATTCGCACCCGCGATAAGCGGATTGCAGAATTGACAGAACAGCTCAGTACCCTGAAGCAGATTGATCTGGAGGCGCATAGACCCAACAAGTTGAGTCTGCCGAAAACTTTATCTAAATAATCACTCATCGAGGCTCGGGCGAAGAAGGAATGGTCCATAGATCATAGCGAACAGCACATAAGCCCCACTCCAACTGCCTGCGGCTGCACCCAACACGAGATTGGTCGGGAGACCTGTCATTGGCCCGAATACCCTCAGTACTGCACCCAGATTGACCAGCATATAGATGAGGACTGTCAGAGGACCCGCGTGCCGAGGCCTCCCCGTATGGCCCAGACTGGCGCGGGTCATGACCGCCAGAGTCATCGCCCCCACTGCGCCCGTGGTAAACGCATGCACGGCATCCTCTTGCGGCAGACCGATTCCAAGAATTGAGCCTCCCAGTATGAGTAGCGACAATGCGAACCAGCCGTATCCGAAGTGCAGGATCAACACCAACGGCTCGCGCCATGTGGTCCAGCCGTACCAGCGTGCCAGACGACCCAGATTGACTAACCCGGCCGCCACAAATATCCACCCAGTCGCCATGGAGCGCGGCTGAGCAATCCAGAACGCCACGGCGAATCCTACGAGCGCGATCGACACACCATCGTAGCGGGAAAAGGATGCAGGCTGTTCCGCCCTGCCGGCGTTCGTCAGGAGTTCGCCGGTAAAGGTAGGGATGAGGCGCCCACCGATCAGCGTCAGCAACATCATAACCATCGCGAGCGCCATGCGTTCAGGACGATCTGTTTCCGCCCCGCTCAGGGTGAGCACATGGAACAGGATATTGGCGCCGGCAAGCAGACTGAGCAGCACCCCCATGGGCGCGCGATCCCAGCTTTTGGAGACAACAATTTCGCGCCAGACGAGCCCCGCTACCGTGACAAGAAACCCCGCGTCGACAATCGCGGACACGAGGGGCGTGAACCATGGAACGGCGATCAGCACACGCCCCGCCAGCCAGAGGATAGAGAGCGATATCAACTCATGTCCTCGAATCGGCGGGCGATCGGTCCAGTTGGGAATGGCCGTGAGCAGAAACCCTGTGATCACGGCGGGGAGAAAGCCGAAGACCATCTCATGCACATGCCAGTCCCGCGCCGGATAGAGAAAGGTCGAGTGGCCGACTTCGGCAAGCACCAGAATCCAGATAGGGATTGCCACACCTGCGAACAGCGCGGCACCAAGAAAAAACGGTCTGAACCCATAGGAAAAGAACGCAGGCCCCTGATAGCTGGGAGTCTCGCTCGTCTGGTCAGCCATCGATTCGATCCCTAGCCCGCATTATTCATGAACCTTCTGCTGTAAGCGCGGATACGCTGCTGCGACAGGCAGTCTCGCCGTTCAGCGCTTCGACATACTGTACGAGTATGCCTCAGCGCTTCACGCCTCCGAGCGCCTGTCTCGCGTCGCGTCTGCACGTTTTCGCAACGAACCTTCATGAATAATGCGGGCTCATGCTCAACAAGTCAGAAACTCGGTAGTGGTGAATGTGTCTTCCCTCAATAAGAGGAGGCTCATCGGTGCGATGGACTCATCCGATGGAATGCGTGCCAAGCTACGTGCTGCCAACAGCCCTGTCAACAGATGCTTGATCACACAGTGTGTTGACCGACTGGGCAGCCATCCCATCTGACCTTCCTTATATAGATTCAACCCTCTCGCAATGATCACCGTATTCCCCTTCATGTATTATAATGGGGTGACTCTACGCTCAATGCTACGCATCTGACATCACTGCATCGTATATCAAGAGAGGAGGAACACCATGGTCACAGCAACGGTGGAAATCCCAACTCACCAAGACGTATTGAGCTTTGTCGGCGCGCCTCGGAAGATGCTGATCGGCGGCAAGTGGCTCGACGCTGCGTCGGGAAAAACATTCCCAACCTACAATCCGGCTACGGGTGAAGTCCTCGCCCACGTGGCTGAAGGCAACAGTATCGATGTTGACAAGGCAGTCACAGCCGCGCGGAAAGCCTTCGAGAGCGGCCGGTGGCACGCGCTCACAGCCTCGGAGCGCGGACGGCTCATCTGGAAGCTCGCCGACCTTCTCGAGTCTCACCTGGAAGAATTCGCTCAACTAGAGTCGCTCGATAACGGGAAGCCGATCGGCGTGGCCCGCGCTGCGGATGTACCGCTGGCTGTGGACCACTTCCGATACATGGCTGGTTGGGCCACTAAAATCGAGGGCAACACGATCCCCCTTTCAGTGCCCTACACGCCCGGCGTTCGGTATCATGCCTACACGCTCCGCGAACCGGTTGGTGTCGTGGGTCAGATCATTCCCTGGAACTTTCCGCTGCTCATGGCGGCCTGGAAACTCGGCCCCGCGTTGGCCGCCGGCTGCACCATCGTCCTGAAACCTGCCGAGCAGACACCGCTATCCGCCCTTCGACTCGGCGAGCTCATCTGCGAAGCTGGATTCCCTGACGGGGTGGTCAACATCGTGCCAGGCTACGGGGAAACCGCCGGGGCGGCGCTTGCGGCGCACTTGGACGTACACAAGGTGGCGTTTACCGGCTCCACCGAAGTGGGAAAGCTCATCCTGAGGGCAGCGGCAGGGAATCTCAAGAAAGTCCCGCTGGAGCTCGGAGGGAAGTCCCCCAATATCGTCTGTAGCGACGCCGATGTGGAGGCGAGCATCCCTGGAGTCTCGAGTGCGATCTTTTTCAACCAAGGCCAGTGTTGTTGCGCAGGCTCCAGGCTTTTCGTCGAGAAGGGGATCTTTGACAAGGTGGTGGCGGGCGTCGCGGAGGATGCGAAGAAGATCAAGGTCGGGCCGGGTATGGACCTCGCCACCCAAATGGGCCCATTGGTGTCTGACGAACAGCAACGGCGGGTGCTCGGCTATCTGGAGTCGGGATTTTCCGAAGGCGCTAAGGCGGTGGTCGGCGGGCGCAAGCTGGGCAACAAGGGCTACTTTGTAGAACCGACCGTGCTGGTCGATACCACGCAGAAGATGAGGATCATGCAGGAAGAAATATTCGGGCCGGTTGTGTGCGCAGTCCCGTTTACGGACTTGGACGAGGTGCTCCAGGCGGCGAACGACTCCATCTACGGCCTGGCGGCGGCGGTGTGGACTCGCGACGTCGGCAAGGCTCACCGCATCGCGGCCGAGCTGCGTGCAGGGTCTGTGTGGATCAACTGCTACAACATCTTCGACGCGGCGCTGCCCTTCGGCGGCTATAAGCAATCCGGGTGGGGCCGTGAGATGGGCCACAACGCGCTGGAACTGTATACCGAGGTGAAGGCCGTCACCGTTCGGCTGTGAACGATCATGGGAGAACGAAAGAGAGCCGAAAAAAGATAGACTGTGCCATGTTTTAGAGTGCAAGACCAGAAACCATATCTGGTATATTTAGGAGAAAATCTCCAGTGGTGTGGTAACTGATCCATCGTGACGGTGGTGTGAAACGCGATGAGCCCTCATCCCTCCACGAAAGCGGGTACGACGACTTCCAGGCTACGGCTCCTGGTTCTTTCGGAGGTCGACGACTGGGATTTTGGCCGACAGGTGAAAGCCAGCGGGCATGAGATTGTCGCCTGGGCCCGCCCTTTCTGGAAACGCAATCCAAAGGGTGACGGTCTTGGTTATACGATCAGGACGCTTGCCAGAGCGATGTTGTGCCGATCCAAACCGATACGGGCGATCACACCTCGATTCGATGCCTGGAGATGGCTCGATAAGGAAAAGATCCAGCGCATCACTTCCCCCAACGTGAACTCTCCCACATTTGTTGAATATGTGAAGTGCCTGAACATCGATCTGATCGTGGTCTTTTTCTTCCCTCAGATTTTAAAGACGGCCCTGCTCCAAACCCCCCGGTTAGGAGTATTAAACTGTCACCCCTCACTGCTCCCTCGGTATGGGGGACCACATCCGGCATTTTGGATGATCAAGAACGGGGAATCGGTGGCAGGGGTGACCATTCATGTCATGACGGAAAAAATCGATGCGGGGGATATTGTCGCCCAACAAGAACTGATCGTCGGGGAGAATGAGAATGCCGGGCAACTCACACAGCGCCAACACCATGCCGCAGCGGTGCTCTTGACGGAAGCCGTCAACGCCATGGCGCAGGGAACCGTCAACCCCAAGCCTCAAAATGTCGCCGAACGCACCTATTTTGGAAAGAAGAAAGCCGCCGACACCGTGCTTGATTGGAGTGGGTCTGCGAAACACATTGCCAATCTCTGGCGCGCGATGCAACCCTATGAACCTCTCGTCGCCTGTCTCAATGGGACCACCATCAAAATTTACGATGCGCAACCTCCAGAGGGGCCTCCGTCAGGGAGAGTGCCGGGAGAAATCATGGCCAAGCATTCGGGGAGTCTGGTCGTCCAAACTGGCGACGGGTATCTCGAGATACGGTCCTATGAAATCGTCCCGTTTCACGGGTGGCTCAATCATATCCTCCAAGGGTTCATGCTGCCCGTCGGCAGCCGTTTCGATCGTGTTCCGTCGGCCATGGGGCTCACCTCTAAAGCAGCCTCATGAGCATAGGATACCGACTAAGCAGAATGACTCCCGATCTTCGTGTATGCGTAATTCCAAACAGGCATTGAGAGTTGTGATCGTGCTGCTCTTGGCCATCATCGTGAATGCCACGTTGGCGATATCGGTGTTGCGTGCCGAAGAGACGCCTCGTATTCCGATGCAATTGACACAGCTGAACCAGACGCCCAGAAAAAATCCATTCTTCGAGGGTGCACAAATGGTACGCCCGTCGCCGAAGGAGCGAGAGGCGGTCCATCAAATGCTGGCGCTCAAGCCACGTCCAAAGACGCTGAAGGCAGCTGATATGAAATTCCTGCAGGGTCTGCGCGACAAGGCATCATGGTTTGTACTCGATCAACGAATGGTGCATGAAATATGGTCGGAGGTGAACGGTAGGGAGTGGGATGATGCACGATAGCAGGGTGAGGGGTAGCCTGGTTGATCCCCCGTGCTCACGGAACCCCCACG
>JBBRRN010000003.1:0-24608 GCA_038200685.1 Nitrospirales bacterium | reverse complement strand
TGGCGAAGCGGAAGAATCCTTTCGCCCGCTCAAGTTCAGGGGGTAGGGTCTTCATCCAACTCAGGAATCGGACAAGGTTCAACGGACCTGGCAGCCGAACCGTCGTGGCGATTGGATGATATGACGCCCGTTTGTTCGTTGCGGACGAGCGCGGCACGCCGAATTCCACATTCACCGTCGCGGGTGGCAACGTGCGGATGATGGGCTCCAGCAACGAGGAGGGATCGATCCTAGCATGGCTAGTTTCCCAGACCCGCGCGTAGGGATTCTGTTCGATGATCGAGGTCTTGAATGCCTCCCAATGCCCCGGAACATAGAGATCGCGTTTATTGAGAATGAGTTCGTCGGCGCAGCGAATCGCCTGCTTGGTGACGAAGCCCCCCATACTCTCTCGGTCGGTGGGGATCGGATGCAGGAGGGCAATGACTTTTTCTAAGTGTGCGAGCTGTGCGGTGTAGAGATCGGTGACGCCATCGATGACTTCGGCTGGATCGGCCATGCCGGAACATTCCAGAATGATCACATCCGATTCATAGTCTCGGACCAGTTGGGCGATTCCCCAGGACAAGTCTTCCTTCGTATCGCAACAAACGCAGCCGCCTGCAAGGTTCATCACTTGTTCGGCGATGGTGCCGGCGCGCGGGCCGTCGATACTGACTTCCCCGGCTTCGTTCATCAACACACCGGCCCGTTTGCCCTGGCTCTTCCAATGTTCAAGGAGCCGCATTAAGAGGGTGGTTTTTCCCGCGCCGAGGGAGCCGCAGAGGACATAAAATGGGGTCGGGGTTGAGGTCATGGTCTCAATGGGTGTGAGGTGAAAAAAGTAGGAGCATACGTCTGTGCAGGGTGGATCGCTTAGTGATGCACATGCAGGAGCCCTTCATCTTGGTGCTGCTGTGCCAACGTAGTCAGATCGCAGTGGATCTCGTCTGTGTGGCAACAATCGGTCCCCATCTGAAGCGTCAGATGTTTGATGCCAAAATCGGCGCTGACCTTGGCACGGATGGTGTGCAGTAACGTATTGGTCAGAGCTGAATCGTCTCCATCGACAAGGATATGACAGGTCATCATGATGAGTCGAGGTTCAACGGCCCAGATATGGAGATCGTGGACATTTTTTACACCGGGGATTGCTTCTATGGTTGTCGCTACCTGTGAAGCGCTGATCTTCGGCGGGGTCGATTCCAACAAGACGTCCAGCGACTCTTTAAACAACGGCCATGCCCCTTTCGCAATGGCTGCGACGACCAGCAAGCTGATCAGCGGATCGAGCACTGTCCACCCGGTCAATAAGATCGCTCCGCCGCTGATCACGACGCCCAGGGATACCCAGGCATCGCCCAACATGTGCCAAAAGGCGCTACGGATATTGAGATCGTCCTTGGCTCCGCGTTGTAAGAGAAGGGCGATGCTCAGATTGGCTGCGAAACTCAGGGCGGCGATTGCCATAACCCAACCGCCGTCTACCGGGACTGGCTGCAACAGCCGCTTGAGTCCCACGAGTGCGATGCCGAGGGCCGTGATCAACAGAATGAAGGAATTTAAGAATGCCGCAATGATGCCGGCTCGATGATACCCGAATGTTCTGGCTTCCGTAGCAGGCCTGGCCGTCAAGAGATGGGCATAGAGGGCAAGAAAGAGCGCGCCCTGGTCGACGAAGTTATGCCCTGCATCGCTCATGAGTCCGATGCTATCGAGAACCCATCCGCCGATGAACTCAGCGACGATGATCGCCGCGTTCAGTGCCAGAGCGAGATATAGCCGGGAGCGGAGATGTTCGTACAAGGCCGGGGTAGACATCGATTATAGTGTCGCACGACCTTTGAATCACAGCAAGCGTTCAGGAAAGATGGAGGCCTTGCCCATAGGGGCGTGGCTCTCTTTCCCGAACTGATCATCATGGTTTTTTGAGCGGCAATCGTTCGCGGAGTACGGGATAGTTCGCCTTCTCCACAGCAGCGTTTCCGCGAGAGGGGTCAGCGACTACGACGCGAAGGGTGATCCCGTCCGGCGCATCGCTCGGAAGGGGAACGAAAAATGGGGCTTCGAAGCTGGCGCGGTCGTTATTGTAAAACAGCTGGAGTCGTTCGAGTACCCGCTCTCCAACCAAACTCGCCGTAGATGTGGATTTTCCGTGAGTCCCAGTCCCCGTGCGGGCGAACCAGCGCTCCGGACAATGTTCGGACTGAAGCGCTCAGGATCACATCGTCTTTTGCGATTAAGGGTTCGCCTGGTTTTGGATGTTCGATCTGGACGATGTACCCGTAGAGATGAAGGACAATCCCGTCGTTGGTCGTGTCCTGCCCGGGAACGAGCCATACCGTCGTCGAGGCACGCTGGGACGACGCAGGGTAGGCGAGCGGTCCTTCGGCGGTCACTTCAACCAGCGTGGGATGGAGTAAATCGACGGTCGCGATAAAGGCCGCGGCAGGCCGGGAACTATAATGTGACTCTTCCATGAGGCGCGGCGTTCGCATAATCTGATTTTGGTCGCCGGCTTCGCCCTGCTGAATGCCGGTGGCCAGGATATGTTTGGTGGCCACCTCAGTGATCGTGATGCGTGCACCTCCGACCTCTCGACCGAGTACCATCGCGCCATGGCCCACGACGCGGACTACGATAGTTGTCGGTTGTGAATCGTTCAGCCGGAGACTGGGTGGGGGTTCGTTGTCAGCCGAGATCGCGAGGCAGGGGCTGAGCATCAGAACAGCGCCATAGAGCAGCAGCCGAGCTGAGGCAACAGCCAGACTCATTTCACTTTTGTGCCTGGTTCGACGTCTTCAAGGAGAGTGATGAGCCCTCGGACCTCGCTGTCGCCTGCGGCCAATACCATGCCTTGTGACTCGATCCCCATTAACTTAGCCGGTTTCAAGTTCGCCACGATGACAATAGTTTTTCCGATCAAGGCCTCTGGCTCGTATTTCTTGCCGATGCCCGCCACGATCTGCCGTTGCTCAGTTCCCTCTCCAAGACTGACTTGCAGCTTGAGCAACTTCTCCGACTTTGGGACACGTTCGGCGGTGAGGACTTTCGCGGTTTTGAGCTGAATCTTCATGAACTCGTCGATGGTGATCTGAGCAGGCGCTGCGGGTGCCGGTGCTGCAGGGGCTGATGTCTGCGGCGCAGTAGAGGCCGTCGCTGGTATCGCTGTCGTTGGTTGCGAGGGAGTCGTTGAGTCGCTCACGGTCTTGGCTCCTTGTGGTTTTCTAGGTTTGTCATCTTTATCTATCTCCTTCACTTCAGCAGATTCTTTCAGGCCAACAGATATGGTCTCGGACCCGATTGAAATACGTGGAAAGAGGCCCGCGCCTTTGCAGATCTTCACCTCAGCAAGTGGCGTCTCCCACTCATAAACTGTTTGAGGCATTGGCTTTGAAAAATCGAACGAAAGGCCGAGTTGCTGGGCGAGTTGCACAGCCGTCTGGGGCATGTAGGGATACATGAGGACCGACAGCAATCGCAGCGCTTTTGATGCGGTGTTGAGTACCGTGTTGAGGCGAGGGTGGTTATCAGGATTCTTGGCAAGTTGCCAGGGCGCAGCCTTATCGATGTATTCGTCGCACAGGCCAATGAGTTCCCAGATGGCCTGGAGGTTTTCTCGAAAGGCGAGTGCCGTGAACCCCTGATCGATTCGTTCAGGGAGGCTGGTTGCTGTTGCGGCGATCAGGGCTTCAAGCTCAAGAAGGGCCGGCGTGCCAAGCGCGGGAATTGTGCCGTTGGCGAACCGCTCGATCATCGTCAATGTGCGGCTCAACAGATTGCCGATTCCGTTGGCCAGGTCGCTGTTGATGTTGGTGACCATCGCAGATTGAGAGAAGTCGCCGTCCTGTCCAAATGGCACTTCTCGAAATAGGAAATATCGGAAGGCATCGGCGCCGAATTCGTCGACCATCTTGTTGGGATCGACGACATTGCCACGGCTCTTCGACATCTTTTCTCCATTCACGGTCCACCAGCCATGGGCAATGATGGTTTCTGGTAGGGGAAGGTTCAGTGCCATCAGCATCGTGGACCAGTAGACGGCGTGGGTGGTGAGGATGTCTTTACCGACCAGATGAACCGAGGCAGGCCAGTACTGCTCTCGTGATGGTGTAGCTCTGAGATATTCCAATGCGGAGACATAATTCACCAGCGCGTCGAACCAAACGTACGTGACGTAGTCTTTGTCGAACGGCAGTTCGATTCCCCACGAGAGACGCGATTTGGGTCGGGAGATCGACAGGTCGCCAAGCTTCTGGGTGGTCAAGAATCCCAGGACTTCATTGCGGCGTGATTCGGGGCGGATGAAGTTCGGATGTTGCTTGATGTGGTCGATCAGGCGGTCCTGATACTGACCCATCTTGAAGAAGTAATTGTGCTCACTGATGCGTTCGACTGGCCGTTTACAATCAGGGCAGAGGCCATTCTCGACGTCTTTTTCGGTCCAGAATCGCTCGTCAAATGTGCAATACGCTCCAGTATAGTCAGCCTTATAAATCAGCTGTTTGTCGAATAGTTCTTGAAGATATCGTTGAACGACTGACTTATGTGGGGCATCCGTCGTTCTAATGAAGGCATCGTTCGAGATGTTGAGTCGTTTCCAGAGGGCCTGAAACAGGGGGGCCAGCTTGTCGCAGTGAGCTTGCGGGTCGATGCCGGCTTTGGCTGCAGCTTGCTGAACTTTTTGTCCATGTTCATCGAGCCCGGTAAGAAAGAAGACCTCGCGTCCGCGCAGGCGCCAGTAGCGAGCCAGAATATCGGCGGCCACGGTCGTATAGGCGTGACCGATATGCGGCACGTCGTTCACGTAATAAATCGGGGTCGTGATGTAGAAGCTGTTGGGGTGACTCATGTAGCGTGACAAAAGATAGCAGGTAATAAACGGCGAAATCTAGGCAGTCACGGGCACCGATGATGCGGCCACTGCATCGCGCAAACGGAGCAAGATCATTTCCAGCGCCATGTGAAGATTAAGGTGCCGTGTGGTACGCTGCTCGGTCTTCTCAATCTCACGGAGCAGGTCCAACAGCAAATCGGTATTGGCCTGTTGCGCGTAGGCTTCGAACATTGCGAGATCATCGAGGTAGAGTATCTGGTCGCGATCTCCTTCGACCTGAATCAAGACGAGGTCGCGAATCCACCGAGCTAGCCAGGCAAGCATGTCTTGCGCACGATCGGCCTTCGCAATCGCTTCCGCCGAGGACAGGATGGCTCCGATCGATTGCAGAGATTGGGGGCAAACTAAATCTACGAGTTCCTGCTGGCGCGCGCGAGTGTCTTTCACGTCGGCGGTGAGGGCTTCCCCGAGACGGCCTTCGCTGACAATGGCGAGAAATCGCGCGTCTGCGGGAGAGATTTCGCGCTTCAGGATGAGCGCGGCTTCCACCTGTGTGCGAGCCGGTGTCGTAAAGCGAAGGGCCTGACAGCGTGACCGGATCGTCGCCGGGAGGGCAGAGGGGCGACTTGAAATGACGAAGAAGAGGCTATGGGCCGGAGGTTCTTCCAAGGTTTTGAGTAGTGCGTTGGCTGCCCCGATGGTCATGCGGTCGGAGTCGTCGATCAGACAGATTTTTCTCTCTCCGATGAGCGGGCGATACATAATCTGGTGCTCAATTTCGCGGACTTGCTCAATCTTGATTTGCTGGGTGGCCTGTTCTGGGTCCGGCTCGATGACGAAAAAGTCCGGATGCGTGCGGGCTTCGATCTGTTGGCAGGATCGGCAGATACCGCAACTGTCGAGACCTTCCGCTTCAGGGGGCCGTTCGCAGTTGAGTGCTTGTGCGAGACGAATGGCCGTCAATCGTTTCCCGATCGCCTCTTCGCCGTGGAACAGATAGGCGTGAGCCAGTCGCTCATGGGTGATGGCGGACTGTAACAATCCGATGGACTGTTGATGGCCGATACAGTCTCGAAAGGGCATATTAACTTCGGTGGCGTGGAAGATGATGTTGTCGAGCCACCCAGCCTACCATGATCTCGGTGAGCTCGTCCCGGACCTCGTGCGCTGGTCGATTCGCATTCACGATCGTTATCCGGTGAGGCTCTTTGGCAGCGAGTGCCAAAAATCCTCGGCGTACCTTTCGATGGAAACGTTCTGTCTCACGATCCAACCGATTCTGTTGCCCACGATCAGCCCGCCGTCTGGCCAAGCCTACTGAAACCGGGAGGTCGAGTACGAGGGTGAGATTGGGTGTGAGTCCGCCGGTTGCAACCGTATTGGCCGCCTGCAACCACTCCAGATCAAGGTCACGCCCGAATCCTTGGTAGGCAAACGTGGAATCTGAAAACCGGTCGCAGAGGACGACAGTGCTGTGCTCCAGTGCCGGTCTGATGACATGCGTGACGTGCTGACATCTGGCAGCGAGGATCAATAGGGCTTCAGCTTGGGGTATGACTCGTTCGTGGGACGACGCCGTGAGGAGTATACGGCGTATTGCTTCGGCAGTGGATGTACCACCCGGCTCTCTGGTTTGGAGCACACGGTATCCGGCATGAATGAGCACCTTTGCGAGGTGACGAATCTGGGTGCTTTTCCCGCTGCCTTCGACCCCTTCCAGAGTGATGAACAGGCCACGAGTCTGCTGTTTTTTTGTTCCCATCGCTCGGGCATCCTCGGCGGTGAAGAAAACGGGCGGGATGGTATTCCAAGTTGTTGAAAATAGCAAGAAAAGGCTTGCGAGGCTCTCGAAATTCTCTGTATGATGAACCTTCTCTAGCTGTCGACTCGTATCTATGCTGAAAACCTTGCTAAAACGCTACTTTCTGACGGGCTTGCTCGTGATTATCCCCATCTGGGGAACCATCCTTATTTTGAAGGCTCTGTTTGTGGCTGTCGATGGGATTCTTGGCGATCTCTTGGTCCGGTTGGTGCCGAGTCATTATGTGCCGGGGCTGGGGATTCTGGCGTTGATCGCCTTGGTGTTTGTGACCGGGCTGTTTGCCACCAACTTTATGGGCCGGCGGATTGTGAAGTGGTGGGAAGAATGCTTGAATCGTGTGCCGCTTGTGCGAGGGATCTACTCGACGTTGAAATCCATGATGGATATTTTGTCGTTTTCCGAGCATGCGTCGTACAATCGCGTCGTGATGATTCAATTTCCTAAAAACGGCCACTATTGCATTGCCTTCGTGACGGGCGTGACCAAAAGGGAGATGCAGGATCTCGTACAGGAGCCGCTGATCCACGTGTACGTGCCGACGTCTCCGAATCCGACGTCTGGTTATTTCCTGTTAGTGCCGGAGCATGAAGTCACATCTGTCGATATGAGCGTCGAAGAGGCGATGAAACTCATCGTCTCGGGTGGGCTCTGTTCACCGTCTACGTCGCTCGTTTCAGCCGTGACGACCTCGACGAAGTGGAGTGCCGTCAAACAGCCTGAAACAGGAGTGCCGATCGGATGAGGCATCAACGATCCACTGAGGTCTCGACGGTGAAGAAGCCGGTTACCTCTGATCAGCAAGGAAAGATTGCCGGCCTCGCGGTGGTCGTAATGGCTGCCGGGCTTGGGAAACGCATGCGCTCAAAGCAGGCGAAGGTGCTGCATCCGGTAGCTGGTCAGGCGATGGTGCTCTATTCAGTTGGGCTCGGATTGCGCGTGGCCGGGGATTGTGTGGCTGTCGTGGTGGGGCATCAGGCCGATCTGGTTCGCCAGGTGATCGACCGCGCGACGTCAAGAAAGACCGGCGGGTCTCCAGTTGCGATTGTGGAACAACGGGAGCAATTGGGCACGGGCCATGCGGTCTTGCAGAGCCGCCCTGTGTTTGCTGTGGGCAAACGGGGTGCCCCATCCGGTTATCTGATTTTGAACGGCGATACGCCCCTGCTTCGGGAAAAGACCGTGCGCGAACTCCTTCGTGTTCACGAGGCGGCGCGCGCAACCGTGACCATTCTGACTGCGGTCCTCGCAGACGCAAGCGGATATGGGCGGGTCGTGCGTACGCATTCAGTCGAGCGGGGTGTCTCTCGTATCGTCGAGGATCGTGATGCCAATGCAGAGGAACAGGCGATCCGTGAAATCAACGTGGGCACCTATGTGGTCGACGGCGAGTTTCTCTTCAGTGCCTTGGATAAACTCGAACCCAGTAACGCCCAAGGAGAATATTATTTGACGGATATCATCCATCTTGCGGCGGAGCAAGGGCGGCGCGTGGCCGCTATGGTGCTCGACAATCCCGACGAAGGACTTGGAGTGAATACGCGCCGACAGCTTGCCGAGGCGGAGCAAGTGGTGCGGCAGCAGATTCGGGACCGCTGGCTGGATGCCGGGGTGACGATGATCGATCCGGCCTCGACCTGGATTGACGCAGCGGTTACCATCGGGAAAGACACGGTACTGTATCCCAACGTGACGCTCGAAGGGGTAACAGTAATTGGGGAAGATTGTGTGCTGCGTTCTTCTACTCGACTGACAAATTGCATCGTCGGCAATGGCGTGGAGATTCTCGATCACTGCTTGTTTGCCGCGTCTCACATTGAGGACGACGCGCACCTGGGCCCGTTCGTCCATCTACGTCCCGGTGTGGTGGTGCGAAGGAAGGCCAAGGTCGGGAACTTTGTCGAGATGAAAAAAACCGATTTGGGCGAAGGATCGAAGGCAAACCATCTGAGTTACCTGGGGGACGCGAAGATTGGGAAAGGGGTCAACATTGGCGCCGGTACCGTCACCTGTAACTACGACGGTGTGCAGAAGTTTCAGACCGTGATCGGGGATGGAGTGTTTCTCGGCAGCGATACGCAGCTGATCGCACCGGTGACGGTGGGAGCGGGGGCCATCATTGCTGCCGGCACTACGGTGACGGAGGATGTGCCTGCGGATGCTCTGGCGATCGCGCGGGCTCCTCAAGTGAATCGTGCAGGATGGGCCGCGCGCCGGCGGGCACTGCAAACCAGCGCAACGCGTGAAACGTTAAATGTGAAACGTGAAACGAAGCCCTCAGGTCGTATGAAAAAACGGCTGCCAGTTTCAAAGGGTAGGCAAGTGAAGAAAAGCAGCAGGGGATAAGTATGTGTGGAATTGTCGGATACGTGGGTGAGCAGGAGGCGGTGCCGATTCTGATCGGCGGCCTCGCCAAATTGGAGTATCGAGGCTACGACTCAGCCGGCGTCGCGGTGCTGCAAGGCGGCAAAGTCGACATTCGGCGCACGGTCGGAAAACTCGCTAATCTTCAGAAGGCGCTTAAGGAGAAAGATCTCAAGGGCACCGTGGGAATCGGCCACACGCGGTGGGCGACGCACGGGAAGCCCTCGGAGCAAAACGCCCACCCGCACCGCTCGAAAGGCTGCGTACTCGTGCACAACGGCATCATCGAAAATTATCAGCCGTTGAAACAGCAATTGGAAAAAGAGGGCTACAAGTTTCATTCGGAAACGGATACGGAAGTCGTCGCGCATCTGATCGACAAATATCTTGAGCAGGGCATGAAACTGGCCGAGGCGGTACGAACTGCCACGAAGGATGTGCGAGGGAGTTATGCGCTCGCCGTCATTTCTGAGCGAGAACCGGGGACGATGATCGCGGCACGCTCCGGATGTCCGCTGGTTGTGGGCACAACCGCTAAGGCGTCTTTTGTCGCATCCGATGTCATGGCGATGCTCGCTCATACCCGTGACGTGACCTACCTTGAGGAGGGCGATGTGGCGGTCGTGACCGCGACGGATATCCATTTCACCGATATCGAGGGACGTCCTGTAAAACGGAAACCGACCAAAATTACCTGGGATGCCTCCGTGGCAGAAAAGAGCGGATTCCCACACTTCATGCTGAAGGAGATTCACGAACAGCCGCAGACGATTCTCGACACGATGCGCGGTCGCTACTCCTACGAGACCGGCGAAGCGGATCTGCCGGATATCGGATTGACGCCGAAACAGTTTGCCGCTGTCGGACGGATCTGGATTGTGGCCTGTGGTACCTCGTGGCACTCGGGGCTGGTGGGGAAGTACCTGCTGGAGGAGATGGTCCGTACACCGGTGCAGGTCGATATCGCCAGCGAATTCCGTTACCGCGATCCGTTGGTCGGGAAAGACGATCTCTTTATCACGATCTCGCAGTCCGGCGAGACGGCGGACACGCTGGCCGCCGCGCGTGAAGCGAAGGAAAAAGGGGCGCGTGTGGTTTCGGTCGTGAACGTCGTGGGCAGTACTCTGGCCCGCGAATCAGACGGCGTTCTGTACACGCATTGCGGGCCTGAAATCGGCGTTGCCTCGACCAAAGCCTTCACCGCGCAGCTCACGGCGCTCTATATGCTGGCGCTCCATTTGGGTCGTGTGCGTGGAACCCTGTCTGTCGCGGACGGCAAGGCCTGGCTCGATCGCCTCGTCCGGCTTCCGGTATTGGTCGAGCGGGTGCTCGGTCGCGAGGCGGAGATTGTCGCGATTGCCAAACGGTATCACAAGAAGCGGAACTTCTTGTTCCTCGGTCGCGGCATCAACTTTCCGATCGCGCTCGAAGGAGCGCTCAAGCTGAAAGAGGTTTCGTACATTCATGCGGAAGGCTACGCCGCGGGAGAGATGAAACATGGCCCGATCGCGCTCATCGATAAGGACATGCCTGTGGTCGTATTGGCGCCGAAGGACCGGTTGTACGAAAAGACCGTGAGCAATCTGATGGAAGTGAAAGCCCGGCATGCACCAGTCATCGCGTTCGTGGCGGAAGGTGAACGGGAGTTGGGGAAGATCGCCGATGCGGTGTTCACGATTCCCGATACCCATCCACTGCTCTCGCCGATTTTGTTTACGATTCCATTGCAACTCTTGGCGTATCATATTGCGGTGCTGCGCGGCGCGGATGTGGATCAGCCACGGAACTTGGCCAAGAGCGTGACGGTCGAGTAAACAGGATGTTGAAAATGGCTTCCAGCGGCGTTCTCGTCTCGTTGAAATCCTCAACGTACCCCAGAGGGTATGCTTCCGGTTTCAACTCGCCTGCGGCCTTGCGGGAAGACCATTGAACGTCCTTGAAGAGGGGAAGGAAAAGAAAGAGTGGAAATCACGAAGCAGGAAGTTGAGAAGGTTGCGAAGCTGGCTCGGCTGGAGTTGACGGAGAGTGAGCAGGCTGTGTTTGCAAAACAGTTAAGCCAGATCCTCGGGCATGTAGAAACGTTGAAGCGGCATGATACAACAGGCGTTCAACCGACGGCGACGGTGTTGGGGCAGGTCAATGTGTTTCGCCCCGACAGGGTGTGCCCATCCCTGTCCGTCGATCGTGTGGTGGACAATGCGCCGGAGTCGATCGACGGGTTTTTTGTCGTGCCGAAAATTATCGAAGATCGACAACCCCTTTAAGCGAGGTCTGAATGTTTAGGCAAATGTTGCGGTCGAAAATCCACCGGGCCACGGTGACGGAGTCGTGTCTCGACTACGAAGGTAGTCTGACGATCGACGAGAATTTGATGGATGCAGCGGGGATTTTGCCCTATGAGGCGATCGTCTGTTCCAATCTGAATAATGGCGAGCGTTTCATGACCTATGCCGTGGCGGGCAAACGAGGCGCGGGCGAGATCATCCTCAATGGGCCAACGGCGCGGAAAGGCGCGGTCCGCGATCAGATTATCATCTTCTGTTACGAGTATTACTCGAACGAGGAAATCAAGCGGCATGCTCCCAAGATCGTTCGAGTCAACGAGAAGAACCGGATTGTGACCGGGAAGACGAAACGCTGATGTCGATCCATCGCCTCTCGCTCTACGAGCTTCAGGAACAGTTCACTGCCGGCGAAGTGACGGCGGCGGAGATTGTGCGCGCCTATGGATTACGGATCGGCCAGGTGGAATCCAAGGTGAAGGCGTATATCACGCAGACCAAAGACGCAGCGGTGAAACAGGCTGGCGCGCTGGATACTTCGTTGAAAGGTTGGCGTAAGACCTTACCCCTGATGGGTATGCCATTGGCGATCAAAGACAATATTTGTACCGAAGGGGTTCTTACCACCTGCGCGTCCCGTATGCTCGGGAACTTTGTTCCGCCGTACGATGCGACCGTGATTGCCAAGCTGCGCGCGCAAGGGTATGTGCTGCTTGGGAAGACAAACCTCGATGAATTTGCGATGGGCTCCTCGACCGAGAATTCCGCCGTTGGCCCCAGCCGCAACCCCTGGAATCTGGAGTGTGTGCCGGGTGGATCCAGTGGAGGATCCGCAGCGGCTGTCGCAGCCGACGAATGTGCCGCGGCCTTGGGGTCCGATACCGGCGGGTCGATCCGTCAGCCTGCAGCCTTCTGTGGAGTGGTGGGTCTCAAGCCGACTTATGGGCGGGTTTCTCGGTACGGGTTGATCGCCTTTGCTTCTTCGCTCGATCAAATCGGACCGATTACTAAAGATGTGAGGGATGCCGCGTTCCTTCTTGGCGTCATCGCCGGACACGATCCGTTGGATTCGACATCGGCCGATATTCCGGTGCCGGACTATTTGAGAGCACTCAAGAAGAAAGATCTCAAAAAACTGAAAGTCGGTGTGCCGGTCGAGTTTTTTGCCGAGGGACTGGATCCTGAAGTCGAGCAGGCTGTGCGGGCGGCGATTCAGGAACTAAAAGTGCTCGGTGGGGAGATCAAGGAAATTCAGTTGCCGCGGACAGACGCGGCGGTCGCTATCTACTATGTGATTGCCACGGCCGAAGCGAGCTCGAATCTGGCCCGGTATGATGGGGTCAAGTTCGGACTTCGTGCCAAAGAGACCAAAGATCTGCTCGATCTCTATATGAAAACGCGGCAGGAAGGGTTCGGGCCCGAAGTGAAGCGCCGGATCATGCTGGGGACCTATGTCCTCAGTGCGGGGTATTACGATGCCTATTATGGCAAGGCGCAGGCGGTGCGAACCTTGATTCGCCAAGACTTCGAAACGGCGTTTCAGGAGGTTGACCTCATCGTGACGCCCGTGACACCTACGCCGGCTTTCAAGTTTGGAGCAAAGAGCGATGATCCGCTCCAGATGTACCTATCGGACATTTTTACCATTTCCGCGAACCTCGCCGGTGTGCCGGCGATTTCGCTGCCCTGTGGATTTAGTCGGGACGGACTGCCGATCGGGCTGCAGTTGATCGGCCGCCCCTTCGAAGAGGAGACGCTCTTGCGAGCGGCCTATGCGTACGAGCAGAATACCCAGTGGCGAACGAAGAAGCCGGTGATACGGTGAAAATGGTGAAAGGTAAAAGTAAAACGTGAAAGGTAAGAACGTGGCACGGAAGCTGGTCCGGTTCCTCCACGTTTCACGTGCGTTGGAGGCCTTATGACGATCGTTGAAATAGCTGCGATTCTTGTGGCTGTCGCGTTTGTGGTGTTGGTGGGCTATCTCGTGCCCGTGATCATTCAAGTTCGCAAGACGGTGGGGGAGTCCGAACAGCTTCTCGCGAAGATGAACCACGATCTGCCGCCGCTGATCGTCGAAATCCGGGCGATCAGTCATAATATGAACGAAGCGACAAAACAAGCCCGAGGGGGAGTTGAACATGCTGCCACCCTCTTGCACGCGGTCGGGGAAGTGGGGGAATCGGTTCAGCACATGCATAATGCTGTGAAGGGCTCAAGCGGATTGATGTTGACCAATGTGGCAAGCGTGGTTGCGGGCTTTAAAGCCGCAACTCAAGTCATGAAGGAACGGTTTCGAGAAGAAGGAGGGCATCACAATGGCGGATGATCGGAATTCTTCATCATCAGGGGCCTTGCTCGCATTCTTGAGCGGCGCGGCGTTGGGCGCAGTGGCGGCATTATTGCTGGCTCCACGGACCGGAGGCGAGTCGCGTGATCAGTTGCGTGGGTATGCCCGTCGGGCAGAAGGAAATTTACGTGATATGGCAGGTCTCGCCGGAGAAACAGTGGAAGAAGTCGTAGAAGAGGGGAAAGAGTTTGTGGATTCGAAGAAGGCGGTCTTGCGCGAAGCGTTTGACGCCGGTCGTGAGGCGATGCGACGCGAGCGTGACCGGTTGCGTGAAGAAGACCGTGGCTAGGCGATGACCTACGAAGTCGTCATTGGCGTGGAAGTGCACGCGCAGCTGCGGACGAAGTCCAAGCTGTTTTGCGGCTGCGGGACGGTGTTCGGGCTCACAGCCAATAGCCAGACCTGTCCCTTGTGCTTAGGGCTCCCCGGTTCGTTGCCGGTGCTCAACCAGGCGGCGGTGGAGATGGCCGTGCGTGCGGGACTGGCTCTGAATTGCACCATTGCGGCGAACAATATTTTTGCACGCAAGAACTACTTTTATCCGGATCTTCCCAAGGGCTACCAGATTTCGCAATACGAGGCTCCGATCTGTGAGCATGGCTGGATTGAGATTGCAGTGAATGAAAGCAGACGGCGTGTCCGTATCCGTCGCGCCCATCTGGAAGAAGATGCAGGGAAGAGTGTTCATGTCGCCGGTACCAACGGGAGCCGTGTCGATTTGAATCGGGCGGGAACCCCGCTGCTGGAAATCGTGACTGAGCCGGACTTGCGGTCGTCCGAGGAAGTCGTGGCCTATTTGAAGAGTCTCCGTGATGTGCTCATGTATCTCGAGGTCTGTGACGGCAATATGGATGAAGGGAGCTTCCGCTGTGAGCCGAATCTCTCGCTCCGTCCGTTGGACCAGAAGGAGTTTGGGACCAAGGTTGAACTCAAGAACATCAATTCGTTCAAGTTCGTCAAGGATGCCATCGAATACGAGATCAAGCGTCAGACAAAGGTGTTGAACGAGGGCGGCACAATCAATCAGGAGACCAGGCTTTGGAATCTTGAACGTGGCGAGACGGTGGTGATGCGCTCGAAAGAGGAGGCCCACGATTATCGCTACTTTCCTGATCCAGACCTGGTACCGCTCAAGCTGGACAAGGAATGGATCGATGGCTGTCACAAACATGTAGCTGAATTGCCGGCAACCAGAATGAGACGGTTTGTCAGTGAGTTTGCGTTATCTGAGTACGATGCCGGAGTGTTGACGGCATCAAAGGCAGTGGCCGACTACTTTGAAGCCTGCGTGACGCTGTTCAATCAGCCTAAGACGGTGAGCAACTGGGTCATGGGCGAGCTCACCAGAGAGTTAAATAATTCTGGAACCGACGCGAGTGCGTCCCCTGTTGCACCGGAACGGCTTGTCAGTCTTCTTCAGTTGGTCGAGCAAGGGACGATCAGTTTGAAAATCGCGCGCGAAATCTTCCCCGAGATATACAGCAGCGGGAAGACGCCGGAACAGATCGTTCAAGAAAAGGGGCTCATTCAAGTATCCGACGAAGGATCACTCGACAAGATCATCGGCGAGGTGATCGAGAAGAACCCAACGCAGGTGGCGCAGTTCAAGGAAGGCAAGCAGCAGGTGCTCGGATTTCTGGTCGGGCAGGTAATGAAGACGAGCGGTGGCAAGGCGAATCCTGGGAAGGTGAATGAGCTACTGAAAAAGAAGTTAGGGTGAGGTTGGGGGGCTGTTTTGCTCGCGCCATACGCGGCCGCAGAGGGTCACCGTACAGTCGAAGGCACTCCCAGCCCCATCCCTTCGATGTGAAAGGGAGCGGGGCCGCTACGGGCGGACAGACTCCCATGTCGGTGCCCATCAACTATTGTAAAGAGATGCGCAATGGAGACAGCAGCAATTGATCTCTTAAATTCAACGGACTTCTTCTCTTGGTGTAACTCGCTGACAATGTGGGATCGTGCGATGACAATCGGTGCGCTATTATCCAGAGGCGAACTAATAGGAGGAGCAGACCCAAGGGTACACAAATTTAGAGAAGTTATTTCTGTATCGACATTCGCTGCAGGGTTTTGTCATTTGGTACATCCAGTACAAGTAAGAATGAAAGATGAGGGATTGTTAGACTTTGAACTTCAAGCCGACGATAAACACAATTACGAATTCGAATTGGTCACAGCGTATGAAGATGGGCGCAAGCCAGGAGCCGAACACCGGAACCTCAGTGATGACAGCCTGGAAGTTATTAAGAAACGCTCAGTGGAGCCTATTGATCTGTGGCCAATCGTGCAACAGGTGATTAAAAAAACCAAAAAACTCATAGACCTAAAATCCAAAGATCAAAATGTTAGGCGGCACCTGCTTGTCTACTGCTCAATTTTTGGTGGAGGAATCGATGAAAAGAAACTCTATGAGGAGGTCGCTACATATGGCCTATCATGGGAGTCTATTTGGTTAATCCGTGGAGTGCCAGAGACAAGCTTTATGGCATTACTCTGCAATTCATTCGGGTTCAAGTGCCCTATGGGTGAATGGTTGCCAAACTGGGAATGGGCTCAAAAGAGAATCATATTGTCCTGAAAGAAACTGGGAGAGATACATGAGCGCGATTCGAGAGATTAAGGGACGACAGATTTTGGACTCACGGGGGAATCCCACGATCGAGGCGGAGGTCACACTCGAGAGTGGAGCGCGTGGGAGGGCAGCGGTGCCGTCCGGGGCTTCGACCGGCGAGAAAGAAGCGATTGAGCTGCGCGATGGTGATAAGAAACGCTGGATGGGGAAAGGCGTTTCGAAGGCTGTCGCGAATATCAGTAAGTTGATCGCGCCGGAACTGTTAGGGAGGGAAGCGTTCGATCAAGTCGGTGTTGATCAAGCCATGATCGATCTAGATGGCACGAAAACCAAGGGCAAGCTCGGCGCCAATGCCATTCTTGGTGTGTCGCTGGCCGTGGCGAAGGCGGCGGCGGTGGAGACAGGCCAGCCGCTCTACCGATATCTCGGCGGAACGAATGCGCGGGTGCTGCCGGTGCCGCTCATGAACATCATCAACGGTGGGGCTCATGCCGACAATCGGTTGGACTTGCAAGAGTTCATGATCATGCCGGTGGGAGCGACTAGTTTCAGCGAGGCATTCAGAATGGCGACAGAGGTGTTTCACACGCTGAAGTCGTTGTTGAAGAAAAAAGGGTTGAACACAGCGGTGGGGGACGAAGGTGGGTTTGCGCCGGACCTCCAATCGAACGAAGAAGCCCTCAGCCTGATTATGCAGGCGATCGAGGCCGCCGGTTACAAGCCGGGGCGCGATATCGCCCTGGCATTGGATTGTGCAGCTAGCGAACTTTATGAGAAGGGTCGGTATCTTCTGGGAGCCGAAAAGAATCCTGAGCGTTCTTCCGAGGAGATGATCCAGTACTATGGGAAGCTTGTGGCTCGATATCCGATTCTCTCTATCGAAGATGGGTTGAGCGAGTTGGATTGGAAGGGCTGGAAGTTGATGACGGAGAAGTTGGGCAAGCGGGTCCAGTTGGTCGGCGACGATATTTTTGTGACCAATGTGGAAATCTTTGCCAAGGGGATCAAGGAAGGGATCGCAAATTCCATTCTGATCAAGCTTAACCAGATCGGCACATTGACGGAAACGCTGGAGGCCATTGAACTGGCCAAACGGTCGGGCTACACGGCCATCATCTCGCATCGATCCGGGGAAACAGAGGATACGACGATTGCGGACGTCGCGGTTGCGACCAATAGTGGGCTCATCAAGACCGGGTCGTTGTCCCGAACGGATCGTGTGGCGAAGTATAATCAGTTGCTCCGTATCGAAGAAGAGCTGGGTTCGAATGCCGTCTATCGAGGTCGTGAGGCGGTGCCGGGTTTATGCTGACGACGAGCGAGTGACGATGATTATTAAACGGAACCGGGGACGGCAGTGGCTCGATTGGCAGCGCCGCATGGTGACGGTCGTGCACTATATTGGAGTCGCTGCGTGTTTGCTGTTGCTAGCCGTGTTGGTCTTTGGCGACATGGGTCTCCCGCGCTACTTCTCCATGCGTGAGCACGCCCAACAGCTGGATATGGATCTTCAGGAATTACAACGGACGACCCGCGCGCTTCGAGGGGATATCGATCGTCTGGAACACGATCCCGCGAAAATCGAACAGCTAGCGAGAGAGCAGCTTGGTTATGTGCGCAAAGGTGAAACTGTCTATCAACTGGTTCCACCACCATCACAGGAGCGGCCGCGTCCGTAACCCCATGAAGTTTGGCATCGTGGCGATCATTGGACGGCCGAACGTCGGTAAGTCGACGTTGCTTAATCGCTTGCTTGAGCAGAAGATTGCGATCGTCTCGGACAAGCCGCAAACGACGAGAACGAGAATTCTGGGGGTTGTGCACGCACCGGGCGCGCAGATTGCCTTACTCGATACGCCAGGGTTACACAAACCACAACATCTGCTCAATCGTCGCATGGTTCGTACCACGGTCGATGTGTTGGAAGAGGCGGATATTTTGTACGTATTGATGGACACGACGAGCTCTCCCGGCCCCGGAGATCTCTTGGTCCTCGACCATGTGAAAGGGGCAGTCAGGAAGCGTCCGCGCCCGGTCATTCTCGTATTGAACAAGGTGGACTTAGTCAATAAGCTCAAGTTGCTGCCAGTGATGGAATCCTATGCCAGATTGTTCGGATGGACGGACGTGGTGCCAGTCTCGGCTGAAACCGGCGATAATGTCGATCGGTTGTTATCCGTGACCGTGGCTCATCTCTCAGAAGGGGAGGGGGTCTATGATGCAGACACGGTCACCGATCAGTCGATGCGAACCTTGGCGGCTGAAATGATTCGCGAGAAGATTTTGCTCCAAACCTATGAAGAAGTGCCCTACTCGGTTGCCGTAGAAATCGACGAATTTGTCGAGGAGGGGAAGCTGGCTCGCATCAGCGCAACGGTGCTGGTCGAACGAGAGTCGCATAAGGCGATCGTCATTGGGAAGCACGGAGAGAGACTCAAGGCGGTCGGAACCGATGCCCGGCGTGATATGGAGCAGATCTTTGGTACGAAAGTGTTTCTACAGCTGTGGGTAAAAGTGCGGGAGTCGTGGCGAGAAGATGAGCATGCCCTCGTGGAATTAGGTTATTAGCAGGATCGTGATGCAGCCGATAGAACGTATGACAGAATTGAATCCGGTGGATCCGCGCCCTCGCCCAGGGGATAGAGATCTCCTCCGTGATGCGCTGCGTGATCAGACTGATCGAGGCCGGACCAAATCCGATATCGTGCTGTTGTCGGTGCAACGGCTGTTGCACCGCGGTGCGATCACCAATCTTGCCAAGATGCTGGGTCGGATGCATCAGGCTGACGTGGCGCAAGTGATTATGCATCTGTCGTCTCCCAAGGAAAAGCGAGAAGTCTTCGAACTGGTGCGAGGCGAGGCGAAGCGCGGCCAAGTATTGAGCGAACTCGATAGCGACAGTATCAATCAGGTGCTTGCGGACCTGCTGCACTCGGATATCGCCTGGCTGATCAAAGACCTCGGCCCCGACGACGTGGCTTACCTCCTGGGGGTTCTCCCGGAAGAACGGGCGAAAGAGATTCTTTCGCTGATGCGGGCAGAAGATTCCACGGAAGTCGCCGACCTTCTCAAGTATCCGAAGGATACAGCCGGCGGCATTATGACGACGGAGTTCTTCGCACTCCCTGAGGATGCGACGGCGGAAGCCACCATCCAGCGTCTCCAGTTGGCGACGGACGCGGAAATGGTGTTCTATATTTATGTGACCGATAAGAATGACCGCTTGGTTGGAGTGCTCTCGCTGCGGCGGTTGCTGACAGTCCCACCTTCTACGCCGCTGAAAAACATCGTCACCCGCGACGTCATCAGCGTGACGGTCGATATGGACCAGGAAGAAGTCGCCCGTCAGGTGGCGAGTTACAACTTACTTGCGATCCCGGTCATCGATAACGACAACAGATTGGTGGGAATTATTACGGTTGACGACGTCGTCGATGTCATCCGTGAAGAAGCGACTGAAGACATGCTGAAGATGGCCGGCGCGATTGAAGAGGACTCGGTCTCAAAATCCTCCAGTGTGGCGTCGGCGAAACATCGGCTCCCGTGGCTCTTTACCAATCTTGTCGGTAGCTTGTTGTCCGGCGCGATTCTGTGGGAGTTTAGATACACGCTTCAGGAAGTCGTAGCCATTGTTAGTTTTATCCCGGTCATTGCCGCGATGGGTGGAAATGTGGGTCTCCAGTCTTCGACCCTCATCATTCGAGGATTGGCGACAGGGCTGATCGAGCTGACAGATGTGCGCGCCGTATTTTTTCGGGAAATCAAAGTCGGACTCTTGATGGGACTTGCCTGCGGTGTGATTCTCACGCTCGTCGGCTGGATTTGGCATCAAGGGTTTCTCGGCATGGTTGTGGGCCTGTCATTGATTATTGCGTTCATGGTTTCGACCAGTATGGCGACGTTTATGCCCATCATGCTGAAGCGAATGAAGGTGGATCCTGCCGTTGCAGCCGGTCCTTTTGTGACGACGGCTAACGACATCACGGGCATTACGATTTATCTCTCCTTGGCCACTCTGTTCATGGACTACCTTCGCTAGCAGGAGCCGTAAACCGTGAGGCGTGAAGTGTGAAACGTAGAACTGCCGAGCACTCTTCATCGAGAACCGTTCACGATATACGTGTCATGTCTCACGGATCCCCCTTATGCCGCTGATCAAAACGGTTGCCATTACCCTGAACAGTCGAAAGTGGGGCGATGCGGATCGGATCGTGACCTTCTATACCAAGGAGAGAGGAAAGGTCCGTGCGGTGGCGAGGGGGGCTCGTCGGATGAAAAGCCGCCTCGGCGCGGCGCTCGAACCGCTCATGATCTGTCATTTGAACCTATTTGAAAAGTCTGGTGATTCGCTCTATCGGGTATCTCAAGTCGATCTCGTGGAGCCGTTCATGCCGTTTCGTGAAGATTTAGCGCTGATGACTGCCGCCGCACGGATGGTCAATGTGGTGGGTGCGGTGACGCCGGACGGCGACCCAGACTCCCAGCTTTTTGAGACGCTCGAGCTGGGCTTGCGTACGTTAGTGACGAGCCAGGACCCAGCGTTGACTGCGTTGTTATTTCAGATTCGTCTACTTGGGCTCATCGGGTTTCGCCCTCAGACCGAGCACTGTGTCGCCTGTGGTAAAGGCCGGTTGATGGGAGAGTCGCAGTTCTCGCCTCTCTCTGGAGGCTTGGTCTGCGAAGTCTGTGCGGGGCACCAGGCGTTCCGCTGTTTGCCGCTCTCGCGGGGGAGTCTCGCATTTCTTCAGCAGGCGTTGAAGCTTTCGCCTGCGATGGTCGATCGACTCAAGGCAGCTGGGCAAGTTCGACATGAAGTGGAAAACGCGATTGAACGGTATGTCACGGTTGTGGCAGGTAAACAGCTGCCCCCGGTGAATTTTCTGTCGTATCCCTCATGAGTCTGATGCTGGTACCTGCGGTGGAAGGGAATTCCTGAGCATGACAGAGACAGTATGTGAACCAAAAGACATGGCCTGGATTGAGAAGGGTGTGTTGGGCATCGAATGGAATGATGGGCACAAGGCTGTCTATCCCGTGAGGTATCTCCGCCAACAATGTCCCTGCGCAGCTTGTGTAGACGAGTGGTCTGGCGCCCGGCATTTGCAACCGGACGATGTGCCCCTGTTGATCATGTTGCAGGATGTGCAGCCGGTCGGACGGTATGCACTGCAATTCAGCTGGAGCGACGGCCATGACACGGGAATTTACTCCTACGCCCTTCTTCGACGGCTCTGTCAGTGCGACGTGTGTCAGCCGGTGAAACTTGTTGAACCGAGGAGTCGACGTTTGTTGTGAGAACGATTATGGGCAAGCTTCAATCGATACGATACGAGGCTCAGTGGTTCGAGGGCATTCATTTTTTGAGGCGCGCGGGATTGGTCTGTGTGTTGGTTGTGGTGGCGCTCGGATCGGTTCTTGGTTGCCATGGGATGCCTCCTCTCGAACAACAAGAACGCCACGTGCGTGCCAACGAGTTGCTGCTTCAACAGCTGACACCACGTGCATTTGTCGGAGGGTGGGGCCTTCCGACATATCAGCATACTGAGTTCATGCAGTTCTTCGGCATGAAAGATGACGAACTGATTCCACGGTCGAGGTTGGCAGCTGGGGAACCCCCTCGAGGGTGGGAAGTCCGTATTGAGGCCGGTGAGGCGTTGTTTCTGGCTTACCCGGATCGCGGATGGCTGGTGGTGTTTTTCGAGGAACGGTTAGTCTATCGTGAAAAGTTGACTGCGGCGCAACTCCATGAGTTGGGGCGAAGTTGGCAGCACGAAGATAAGTTCCGTTCCAGGTTTGAAGCGCCAGCCGCTTCATAATATGATGTGTCCTGTAGGTCTTCCGTGACCCAACATCCTTTGAATCTGCTCATGGTTTCTTCCGAGGCAGTCCCCTACGCCAAGACTGGTGGGCTTGCCGACGTCACCGGTGCGCTGCCTCTTGAGCTGGCGAAGCTCGGCCACGATGTCATTCTCCTCCTCCCACACTACCGGTGTCTCGGTGAGTCAGGCCGACCCTTTCGCCCAGTTTGTCGGCTCCATGTACCGACACCGCAGGGACCTGTGGACACGCTGATTGAAGAGGATGTCATTTCCGTCGGTGAAGATGATTGCCGGATGCGGGTGTGGACGATTAAGAACAGTGCTTTTTTTGACCGGCCTGGGCTCTATCAAGATTGCGGGATCGATTATCCCGATAATCTCGACCGGTTTGCATTCTTCTGCCGCGCAACAATTGAGGTGATAGCCCATCTCCGCACCGCGTGCGGTTGGAATACGCAGGTTCTCCATCTGCATGATTGGCAAACAGCGTTGTGCGCAGTCTATCTCAAGACCGTATACCAAGATCGGCAAGAGGTACAGGGCGTGCGTACCGTGTTCACGCTCCACAATGTGGGATATCAAGGTCTATTTCCCAGGGAGCAATTTGAGAAAACTGGGCTACCCCCGTCGCTGTTTACTCCTACGGGCCTTGAGTATTACGGCATGGTGAATCTGCTCAAGGGAGGAATTGAGTTTGCCGATTATGTCACAACGGTCAGCCCTACCTATGCGAGAGAAATTCTCACACCAGAATTCGGTTTTGGGCTTGAGGGGGTCCTGCACAATCGTGCGGACAGACTTTTGGGCATTCTGAACGGTATTGATATTGATCGATGGAATCCGGAAACCGACTCCTATCTGCCGGCCCAATACTCTGTGGTCGACCGTTCAGGAAAACTGCGGTGCAAGCAGGCGCTTCAGCGTGAGTTTTACTTGCCGGAATCATCGGCTCCGCTTCTAGGCGTCATTGCCAGGTTGACGTCGCAGAAGGGCTTAGATCTTGTTGCAGCCATTATTCCGCAACTCATGGCGATGGATCTGCAGCTCGTGATGCTGGGAACCGGGGAACCGGAGCTCGAATCGGAGTTTCAGGTGCTTCAGGCACACTTTCCACATCGTATAGGACTTCGTATCGGCTTCGATGAAGGACTCGCCCATCGGATCGAAGGTGGAGCCGATATATTTCTGATGCCGTCTCGGTATGAGCCCTGTGGTTTGAGTCAACTCTATAGTCTTCGCTATGGAACGGTTCCCATAGTGAGAAAAACAGGGGGGTTGGCAGATACGGTCCTTCCGTTGACCGCACAGGCTGGACGAGCGACTGGGTTTCATGTTGAAGCGGATACGGCAGAGGCTCTTTTGGCTGTCTTGCGCCAAGCTGCAGCAGTGTATCAGGATCGATCGGTGTGGGATCAGCTGATCGAGGCAGGGATGACGACTGATGTGTCCTGGGCTCGGTCAGCGAACGCGTACGACCGGCTGTTTATATCGTTAGTCAGAGGAGAGCAGCCGCACAGATCGTTCTAGCCCATTGAGCAGAGCCATAGAAAAAATGTGACGGTGTGGTAGAGGGAGCTTCCGGCAGCTTTTAAAGGACTGGGCTGCTGCAGATTTAGTTGACACCAACCTACGCTCATTCTGCCTGCCTTCCGAACTCCATCGGACTCAGATAGCCCAACGTCGAGTGCCGTCGCCTGGGATTGTAGATGCGCTCGATGTCATCGAACACGTCCGCTTTGGCCTGGTCTCGCGTGCGGTATGTCTTGTTCGCCGTCCGTTCGGTCTTGAGCGAGGAGAAGAAGCTCTCCATCGCGGCATTGTCCGAGCGCCGGCTCGGCTCATGCTACAGATCACGCCGTGGTCGGCCAGGAGCCGCTGGAAGGGCGCATTGGTGTACTGGCTCCCCCGATCGGAGTGATGCAACAAGGCCTCAGGCTTGCCTCGCCGCCAGATGGCCAGCACGAGTGCATCGGTGACTAGTGCGTGGTCGTGGTGCATGCATGGACCAGCTGACCACCCGTTGCGACGTAGAGCCAGCCTTCGGCGGTCCAGAGATAGATGAAGTCGGCGACCCATTTGCGATTGGCCGACGCGGCCGTGAACGTTCAGTCGAGCACATTCGGCGCGACAGCGTTTGTTGACCGCACGCTAGTATCCAATGGCATCTTCCGGCGCCGGAAGTGGGCGCGCAACGCCGTCTGTCGCGTCAGCCGGTCAATCCGATGTCGGCCACAGGCCACCCCATCTACCAACAGATTGTGCCCGACACCCCGCGCCCCATAGGTGCGGTCGCTGGCGAGAAAGCGGGCTGGCACTCTCGTCAGCAGCTGCTCGTTGGCCCTCGCCAGGGCACTCGATGATCGGGTCCGCCAGGCTTAGACGCCTGCCCGTGAGACCCCGAGTGTCTCGCACCACCATTCCGGCGGCCAGATTCCTCGGTGTGTGGCGATAAAGGTGAACGTCACCGCGCCTCTTTCGTGAAGTAGGTCACGACTTTTTAAAAGATGTCACGCTCCGTCTTTAACTTGATGACTGCACGACGGAGCCGTGCGAGTTCCGCCTGCTCGGGCTTCATCTGCCCCTGGCCCG
>JBBRRN010000002.1:0-24914 GCA_038200685.1 Nitrospirales bacterium | reverse complement strand
TGAGCTCCAGCACTTCGGATTGTAGGAGAATCATTTCCAGCAAGTTGTCCAGGCCAATCTTCTCTTTAGCCGAGACCTCCACCATGATCGTGTCACCACCCCAGGACTCGGATATGAGGCCATGTTCAGACAACGCGTTCTTCACACGATCAGAATTCGCACCGGGCTTATCGATCTTATTGATGGCCACGATAATCGGCACTGATGCGGCCTTGGCATGATGAATCGCTTCGATCGTTTGCGGCATTACTCCATCGTCTGCTGCGACAACCAGAATGACGATATCGGTAATCTTGGCGCCACGGCCCCGCATCGCGGTGAAGGCTTCGTGGCCCGGCGTGTCGAGGAACGTCACCTGTTTCCCGCGTACCGCAACCGTATAGGCGCCGATATGTTGCGTGATGCCACCGGCCTCGCCTTCCGCCACTTTCGTTTTTCTGATGGCATCGAGCAACGAGGTTTTACCGTGATCGACGTGGCCCATGATCGTCACGACCGCCGGCCGCGGCTCTAACTGAAGCTCCTCCTCCGTCTGCATCACCGAATCCAGCAACTCTTCTCCAACCTTCTCCATCGACACATCGATCTTAATCCCGTTCTCTTCTGCAATGATCACGGCCGCATCAACGTTCATCGTCTGATTGAACGTGAGCATCTGGCCCATATCCATGAGTTTGCGCATGATATCGGCCGGACGCTGTCCAATCAGCTCGGCAAACTCCTTCACCGTCATGCCTGGCGTCAGCTTGAAGCCCTTCCTCCGTGGCTTGGTGACTTCCCCCGGCGTGCTGTGATGCACATGCTTACTGCGGTCGTCTCGGCGCTGCTGCACTGGAATGGCACGAAGATCCTGCCAGCGAGCCGCATCCTCCCGAACCCGAAGCTCTTCTTCTTCACGCGTACGACCAGGCTTACGAGCTTTCTTCCCCTTCTCTTTCAAACCCTCGGCCTGCATCTCTTCAAGGGAGAGGGCTTTCTTTTTTTCGACGCTCGGCACGACAGGAAGCTTGACGGCGGCCGTGGGAGCTGGGGCGGCTATAGCTCCTATCGCATTCGGCTGGTCAAGTGTTGCCGACAGGTCAACATGCGTCACGGCTGGAGTCTCAGTTTGAGGATACGCCGACGACGGGCTTACCACAGGGGAGTCGATGAGGGCTCCACTTGCGCCGACCGACTCAATTGTGGGCAGAGAAGGGACTCCTTCAAGTGGAGCATCATCGAGTCTTTTGCGCTTGATCAGAATACGGCGCTTGTCAGACTTGGAAGACTCATCCGCCGAGACCGTCTGAGTCGATCCGACTTTCGCTCTCACTGTATGGTCGGATGCCACGCCAATCTTACTCCGCTCACCCCGACCAGCATCGACCTCAGCATCCCTGCCAGGCGTCTTGAGCTTCGAGCCGAGTTTATCCAAGACCTTCTGCGCCACGTCGTCGTCCAACACACTACTGTGCGATGCGACCGTGATCCCCATCCGTTTCAGTTCCGGAAGGAGATCACGGTTCTCCATCCCAAGTTGCTTAGCCAATGCATACACACGCATGAGAAATTGATACTCACTCCTCTGTATCCGATTTATCCGGCATCCGATTCTGCCCGAGCCTTCAATTCCTGCTCTCGGGCTTCTTCTTGCTGATGCAACGCCTCAGTTTCCTCCGCCAACGCCGCTTTAATTTCTTTATCCCGTTCTGCTTTTTCCTTTTCGTATTCCGTCGCGCTGATGATGTCGATCTTCCAGCCCGTCAGACGAGCCGCCAACCGGACATTCTGGCCGTTCTTCCCGATTGCTAGCGACAGCTGGGAATCTGCGACAACGACCAACGCCGACTTCTTTTCCTCGTCAACGCCGACCTTTTCAATGCTCGCAGGATTCAATGCCTCAGCGATAAAGACGCGTGGGTCGGAGGTCCAGGTAATGATATCGATTTTCTCTCCGCGTAGTTCACGGACCACCGCTTGAACCCGCGAACCCTTGATTCCCACACAGGCCCCGACCGGATCAACTGCCTTCTCACGAGATGTCACGGCAATTTTCGTCCGGTCACCGGGTTCCCGCACGATGGACTTGATCTCGACAATTTTTTCGAGCACTTCAGGCACTTCTAATTCGAAAAGCTTTGCCACAAACTGCGGATGACTCCGCGTCAAGATGACCTGAACATCCTTCGGAGTTCGGCGCACCTCCAGTAGCATGGCCTTCACCCGATCGCCACCGCGATAAGTTTCTCGTGGAATCTGCTCTTGAACCGGCAACACCGCCTCTGTCTTGCCCAGATCCACTAAATAATTCCGGCGCTCCACCCCGAGAATGATGCCGTTGACCAGATCTCCTTGTCGCGTAGAATATTCTTTTTGAACCGCCTCCCATTCGGCCTCCCGGACCTTTTGGAAAATAACCTGTTTGGCAGTTTGAGCAGCGATCCGACCTAAATCACTCATCTCAATGAGCGACCCGATTTCGTCACCAACCTCCGCTTCACTGTCGAACTGGCGAGCTTCCTGAAGCGAGACTTCGGTCTTGGGATTGGCGACCACATCGACGATAGTCTTCTTTGACACGATAGAGATCTCACCGGTCTTGGAGTCGATCTCGACTTGAATATTCTCAGCCTGCCCGAAACGTTTCTTAGCAGCCATTTGAAGAGCGGCTTCGATCGCCCCGATCACTCGACTCTTGTCGATGCCCTTTTGCCGACCAAGTTCATCGATGACTGAAATTAATTCTCGATTCATAGCTTACTCTCCGGCGATGCCCCTGACGCCCACTCCACACCAACGGTAATCAACTTCATCTGATACGGCCTAAAATGTCACAACGCGCCGCGCTTCTGCAATTGAGCCGAATTCAAGGATGGCCACCCGTTCAGCACGCGCATCCTTCACCACAACTGCAATTTCCTGTTCATGTACTTCCTTCAATACTCCAACCACACGCCACTGTCCATCGATCGGCTGCCTGAGCTTCACGCTCACTTGCTCCCCCAATGCCCGGCGATAATCCTGAATCCGTTTGAAGGCCCGATCCAGACCAGGTGAGGAGACTTCCAACGTATAGGCATGGGGGAATGGGTCAGCCACATCCAAGGCTGGGCCGATTGCGAGGTGTGCACGCCCGCAATCGTCTACCGTGACGCTGCCCGGCTTATCGATATACACACGAACGACCGACCGCGCACCCTGCCCTACACACACAACATCAACCAATTCTAAACCCAATGCCCAGAGGATGGGCGATACCACTTCGCTGATGCGATCAACGACCGATCGGGACTCCTTCACCGACACGCTTAGCCCCGTATCTTTTGATGGCTTACTCAAGAGTTCAAACAAAAAAGTGGGCCTGCGCCCACTTCCAGACCGGGAAACATAGCATGCCACCTATACCAAAGCAAGGGGGCTAATCGATCCGACTCGTGAAAATCTCGGCGAGTCGTTGGGTAATCGGTCCAGGCCGTCCAGCTCCGATCGTTTTTCCATCTATACGGACGACGGCCAAAACCTCGACCGTGGTTCCCGTGAGAAATACTTCGTCAGCCTCATAGAGTTCTGCCTGAGAAACAAAACGTTCTTGAACCGAAAGTCCAGCGCTCCGAGCAAGATCCAACACGATGGCCCGCGTAACCCCAGACAGAATACGCGCCCCTTCGGGAGCCGTCACTACCGTCCCTCCTTGGACAACCATCACATTGCTGATGGCCCCTTCAGTCATGAACCCCCCATTGACTAAAATGGCCTCGAAAACCCCGGCCTGCCTGACGCGCTGACGCGCCAATACGTTGGCCAATAGATTCACACTCTTGATGTCACAGCGTCCCCATCGGATATCCTCGGTCGTCATCGCGTCCACACCAGTGGCTTGTACCGATCTGTCGAGCGGGTGAAACTCACGGACCGTCATGACGACCGTAGGCGTCGCATCATCGGAATAGGCGTGATCTCGGGGCGCGACCCCTCTGGTGATTTGAAGATAGATTTTGGCTTCAGGATACGCGGCCTGCCTAATCCCTTCCAAAATATGATGTGTCCAATCGGCGCGAGAATACGGTTGCTGCAGGTTGAGCGCTGCGGCACTACGATCCAGCCGAGCCAGATGGGCGTCGAGTGAAAACGGACGTCCTTTATACGTGCGAATCACTTCGTAGACGCCGTCGCCAAACTGGAAGCCCCGATCTTCGATCGAGACTGTTGCCTCGGCCAGCGGCATAAACGCTGCGTTGACGAATGCCACATTCGGCACGATTACGTGCTCCTCCGAGACGAGGTTTCCAAAACTGTCACATCAAAGACACGTCGATCTTCGGCAGTGAACTTCCACCCCATCCGTTTTTCAAACAATATCCGGTGAGTTCCCGGCTTGACTGCTCTAAACTCGAACGTCCGCTGCCCATTATCGACTGCATTATTTCCGGCGATACGAAGATAGTCGTCGGCCAGCAACTCGACCCCCGTAGGATCATAGGTCGGAACCCAGAGCTCCCCTCGAGTCCGATCTTCCCAGAGATGAATATGGACAGGATGCTCAAAGGTCGTCTCAATTATTTTGACTCCATCCGAGTGCGTGGCGCCACCATAGTCGTGGCCGGCTGTCGTATTCATGGTCATTGACGCGATAACCCACTCCTTTTAGTTTTCTTATCGGCTATGATTTTTTCCGAGGCCCGACAAAAACTTCCGTTCCTTCCACTAATACTTCATAACTCCCCACACAATACCCACCGCCGTCCGTCCCTCGCCCGTTCCGAACATCGAAAGCCAAGTCGTGCCATGGACAGGCTACGACAAAGCCCTTCACACGTCCTTCACACAAAGGACCACCTTCATGGGGGCACAGGTTATGAATCGCAAAATACGTCCCCTCAACGTTAAAAAGCGCAATCTCCCGATTGTTCACCATGACCGCTTTTGATTTCCCTGGCGGCAACTCGGCGACCAGGGAGACAGATTGAAATCCTTCTAGCATGTTGCACCGGCTCCTCTCATCATGCGTCCCGCCATATCCTCCCCCGCACCTTACATCCGAAGCGTATATTTCAACTCCTGCCCGATGGTGACCCCTTCTCGCTTGATGAAACCCGCTTCCGTTTGAATTGCATAGCGAACCACTTCGGGCGAGGAACTATACTTCGGACAATCGTCGAGTTGGCAGGGGGCGACATTTTCCTTCAGCCCCACAATATGATGACTTTCGTCGACCCACATCATGTCCACCGGAAACCGATACGCTTTCGTCCACAAGTGGTTCTGCCCAGTCGACTCAAAGATATATAGCAATCCACCGTTCACCGGCAATGCTTCTCGAAAGGCAAGACCGACAAGCAGTTTCTCCGGTGTATCCGCGATCTCCGCCTCAAGTTCACGACCGTTCGGGAAAGAGACGACGATGATGCTCTCCTCTTTTCGATCGATAAGAAAAAACGACGCGCTCATCAAGAAAATCGCCATGAGAGCGAGCGTGACGATGCGCTTCTTTTTCTGCCCCCGATCGCCTATCGGTACCGTCGCCATAGACATTCCCTGTCATAGGTCTTGATCAATTACTGGGCCCAAAGGCCCATTAACACAGGGAATCTAGGCCTTCTGGACAAACGCTGCGCTGTTGACTTGGAAAAGAACGGCAGACTAGAATGACCGCCACGCCACGGTATCCATAATGGTCGTGACGGGGCGGACTTGTCAACCGGGTGTATCTCTACTTTGTAGTGAGAAGGAGGCGCGGGTCATGGCGTTGCTGATTACCGATGAATGTATCTCCTGTGGAGCCTGCCTACCTGAATGTCCGAACGAGGCGATTTTCGAAACCCGCAGCGATGCGGAAACGAAGGGCAATCATGTGGGTGATGGCCAGGGAGTCGGCGATAGTATTTATGTGATTACACACGACCGCTGTACCGAGTGCGTCGGACACTTCGACGAACCACAGTGCTCCGCCGTCTGCCCAGTCGATAATTGCTGCATCGCAGATCCAGCGTATCCGGAAACGACGGACGTTCTGCTTGAGAAAGCAAGGACGCTCAATCCGGATAAGGCAATCGATGCGGCAAAAATTTGGAGCGGCGTGCGCAATTAATCATCGTTCCTCATTCAACAAGGAAGGCCCGGCTTCTCATATGAGAGGCCGGGCCTTCCTGCTTCTAGCAAGACCGCGGCATGCAAAGGAGTGGCGCGTACGCTTCGGTACGTTGAGCTTCTGAGCGAAACGGAAACATCGCATAGGGAAAGGCGCGTCTCAGTGCGCTGGGGTTAGGCGGGTGAAACGGGCGATGGTCGCTCACCTTGGCCAATACCTACTCTTACTTGATCATCAGAATCTTGCCGCCGACATGTCCCGGATGCAAATGACAGCGATAGGTCAACGTATTCCCTTGAGTGGCGTAGAACATGTCGCTGGTGGGAATCCCGATGTACTTCGTTTCACCAGGCTTCAACACCACTTCGGCTTTCATGACAAATGGTGAACCAGCGTTGGTGGCATCGGTCATCTGGAATCCATGCTCGGCCGTAGCTTTATTCGTCACCTTGAGCAAGACGGGACGACCAGGGCGAACTTTGAAATCGAGGATGGTAATTGGCGGATACCACGTCTTGAGATCCCCGATCTCGACCGCGAACAGCTGGGCATCGACATCCAGCTCCTTGAACGACTGACCCACAACGGAGCCAGTCTCCAAATCTCCGACTTCGACTCCACCTGCCTGGAGCGCAAATGCTCCAGACGCCCCAGCCATGACCATCACGAGGCCGAAGAAGACCCCTAACATCGTCTTGCCCATGACCTACCTCCTTAAGAAAGAAGAAGAGATGTGATTAGGTTGGTAACGACCCCTACCGTCAGACCCATATAAATAACATAGCCTAACCTTTTGCCGACCACCGCTTTCCTACGTCTGCCCATCATGCCCTAACAGCATGGATCTTATTCAAGATTACCCTTATAGATAGCACTGAGAGGAAATCGGAAGCAAGAACGTTATTTCAGATCGTTTCCGATGCCACTTCCTACGGAGACGGACACATCGAAAATGAGCCCCTCTTATTTTAATGTCTTATCCGCCTCAGGCTGCCCCTCCTGAACCGTGGACCCGATCAAGAGATCGTATGGCGCATAATCGTCTGTGAGCTCGACGCCCAATTCCCATTGTTGCGCGCGATGAGTCGCCAGCAACGCCACGGCCTCGAATGGAACACGCTGCCGCTCAACCAATTTGGCCACGTTCGTGGCCATGGCAGAGGGCTGGTACTGTTTGAGCGGTATCCCAGCGAAAAAAATGAGATTCTCCGCTCGCGTCTGAGGAGAACTCCAGGGCCCCTTGACCGCAAAAGACTGGATATCGGGAAACGACCGCCGCATGGTCTGCACGACCGCATTGGCCCGTAAGAGATCTCCGCCCTCGCCCGACGAGGCCAAATTCACTGCCAGCACACCGCCCGGAGCAAGATGGTCACGCAACTCTGCGAAGAACTCCACCGTGGTCAGGTGAAAGGGAATCATGTGTCTAGCAAACGCATCGACCCAAATGAAGTCGTATGTTCGTTCCGTCGCGTTCAGAAAGACCCGGGCATCCCGAACATGCACATGATGCTGGAGAGGCGGTTGATAGAAGAAATATTCTTCGGCCATACGGACGACTACGGGATCGACTTCAACCACATCGAGATCGAGCTCAGGCCATCGATGGGTAAGCCATTTCGCCAACGATCCTCCTCCCTGGCCGAGGATCAGCCCCCCTTTTGGCTCCGGCACCAACGCCAGCGACGCAACCATCAATTGACTATAGGGGAGAAACAGCGCGACAGGATCCGCTTTCCACATAACCGCGTGGAACGTCCGGTCTAAGACCAGGTAACGAAAAAGATCATCTTCGCGAATTCGCACTTGTTGGTAGGGACTGTCTTCTTGATAGACCGGCGCCTTCAACACCTGAAATGGAAACCACGCACCGGCCCCCAACCCTCCAACGCATAGGAGAAGCACGCCGATCACCAAAGGCCGCGCGCTTGTCCGATTGATCAACCACCAGAAGCCAAGCCCTACTTGGATAACACCCAACCATACGACAAGTGCCTGGCTCCCGATCCAAGATAGGAAGAAAAACGCTGTCCCCCATGTTCCCGCCAAGCTCCCCACTGTCGAGAGCGCGATCATCCGACCGGTATGCCGACCGAAATACTCTAGGTCAGACACTGCCAATCTCAAGAGGACCGGCAGCACGCCGCTCAACCCAAAAGCCGGTGGACCCAGGAGCAGCGCCGCGGCAACGCAGGGTCCCCACCGAGGGTCCTCAATCACTCCAGCCACCTTAAAAAGCAATAGCTGAGCAAACCACGCGATAAAAAATGTCCAGGATCCGGAGAATAAGAGCAGACCGCCCAACACTTGCGCGCCGGGATACCGGTCCGAGAGCCAGCCCCCAAAGGCATACCCGCTGCTCATGGCAGCAAGAATCACCCCTATCAATGCACCCCAGACGAACAGGGAGTTTCCGAAGACGGGAGCCAGGAGCCGACTTCCCACGATCTCAAGCGCCATCACCACCGCACCGGTCGCCAGCGCCGTCATCAGCAGAAACCATTGAGGGGTATGAGCCGGCCGATTCACAAAACCCGTGCAGGAACATGACGCAAGGTAGGGAGACAATCCTGTGTTGCTTCACGAGCCCAAAGGATCATAGACCGCCCCAGTTTTTAAAGTAACGTAAGAGATCGCGGACGGAGATGACCCCGACTATCTGCCCCTCATCAGCGATCGCGAGATGCCGAATCCCATGTTCCGCCATCTTCTCACTCGCTTCGTGGGCCGAGCTCGTAATTTCAATCGACAACAGCGGGCTACTCATGACGGCACGGACCAATGTCTCCTGCGCTGGGCACGATTCAGCCATTCCCTTGCGGACCAAATCCGATTCGCTGACGATACCTCTGTAGTGACCAGCCTCGCGCACCAACAAGGCGCCGACCCTCGTATCCCGCATGAGCTTGGCCGCCTCCAACAACGTGGTGTCCGGGCTGATCGTGCGCAACGTCCGACGCATCATCACGGCGAGAGGTCGTTGAAGAGGTGTGCTCTGCATCGCCATACGACAAGATTCCGATGGAAGGAACAAATAGTACCCAGCCCACGATCACCTGTCAACGCGCGGCCAGGGCAACTCCCCTCTGTGGAATCCAGATTCCATCACTTCGTTGCTGTTGCTCACACCCGAATACCATTGCTATACTCGACCAGGTCGTTTTTGGCTCTATTAGGAGGACATTGATCCATGCATATTAGTGTTATTGGAACCGGCTATGTTGGGTTAGTAACAGGCGCCTGCTTCTCGGAGTTCGGGGTCAGCGTGACCTGCATGGATACCGACGCCAAACGGATCGCCAGACTTGAGAAGGGCGATGTGCCGTTCTACGAACCGGGAATCACAGAGCTCGTCGCCAAGGGCATCCGAGAAAACCGGATCAACTTTACCACCGACATCGCCAAAGCCGTCGACAAAGCTCTCGTCATCTTCATCGCGGTTGGAACCCCGCCGAAGCCTGACGGATCAGCCGACCTCTCATACGTGGAAGAAGTCGGCCGCGGCATCGCCAAAACCATGACCGGGTACAAAGTCATCGTTACCAAGTCGACCGTCCCGGTCGGAACAGGGGAAAAGCTGCGTGAAGTGATCAACGCCAATCAATCGGGTAAGTTCCGTTTCGACATTGTCTCCAACCCGGAATTTCTTCGTGAAGGATCCGCCATCGAAGACTTCCTACGGCCAAACCGGGTCGTCATCGGTGCTGATAGCGAGCAGGCGATTGCGATCATGAAAGACCTCTATCGCCCGTTGTATCTCATCGAAACTCCGTTTGTCGTGACCGATATCCCGACGGCCGAGATGATCAAGTACGCCTCCAACGCCTTCCTCGCCACTAAAATTTCGTTCATCAACGAAATTGCGACCGTCTGCGAGCGTGTAGGCGCCAACGTGCAGATGGTGGCAAAAGGGATGGGGCTCGACAACCGGATTGGATCGAAGTTTCTCCACGCAGGACCGGGGTTCGGTGGATCGTGCTTTCCAAAAGACTTGGCAGCCCTCGTACAGACGGGAGAACGAGTCGGCTATCCTATGCAAATCGCAGGCGCCGCCGCGCTCATCAACGAACAACAACGGGGCCGGATGATTGAAAAGATCACGAAAGAAATCGGAGAACTCAAGGGGAAAACGTTCGCGATGTTGGGCCTGTCCTTCAAACCCAATACGAACGACCTGCGGGATTCGCCGGCCCTGGCCATCGCGCAAGAATTGATGAAACAAGGCGCTGCGGTTCGCGCCTATGATCCCGCCGCGCTAGAGGAAGCCTGCCAAACCGTTTCAGGCCTTGTCCCTTGCAAGGACGCATACGACGCGGCACAGGGAGCAAACGCGCTCATCCTCATGACCGAATGGAACCAGTTCAGAACTCTCGATTTCGACAGGCTGAAAACCGCATTGCGCCAGCCCATCTTCTTCGACTTGCGCAATGTCTATGAATCAGACCGGGTTGCCGCTTTTGGCTTCCGTCATATTTCGGTCGGGAGGCCCAGCAAGGCCCCCATCTCGGCCACATAACACCGGAGATTACGTGAGTCGCGGTGCTTCGGCTGCCTTGGTCTCATCTTTGACTTTCGGCTTATAACCCATCCGATCCAACACCTTCATCACCCTCGTCTTGAGGCGGTCGTCGGCCTCAGCAAGCGCCGTAGCCAACGGCTCGACGGCGGGCTTTCCAATTTTACGGATAATCTCCGTCACGGATTGCCTGATCTCATCCTCCTCAGAAACCAGCAAGGGCACAAGCACCGACACCGCCGGCCCGCCGATTTTGATCAACGAATCATAGGCGCGCTGCCGGACATCCCCGACTTCATCCGCCAACGCATCGACCAACGGCTGCACGGCGCGGATGTCTTTGAGTTCGCCCAGCACTTCCGCGGCATACTTGCGGTTGAGCCAGTGACTATCTTTTAGATCCAACAGCATCGCGTCGGCTCGCGCCGCATTCGGGTCTTTCGCACGAATCCGAAAGCTCTTGGCGACCCGACGCCCGCCTTCTTCCACGATACGAATCGTGGCGCCATCTCCTATTTTGATCTTCTTCAGCTCTTCAAGCGCTTCGTCATCGACGTCCAGCACGACGGTCTTCCCATCGTAGGCCAACAGTTCGACTTCGAGCTGTTTCGTTTCAGGGTTCACCGCGACGACTCGTTCCGTGACGAGATTAAACCCATCTTTCTTCGCGCCACCCTTCGGACCGATCTGAATAAGCCTTGCAGGAGCTTCATCCGCCATGAGATATATCCTTTTACATCGAAATAAAGATTACGGTTTTTCTGTCCAGCCGAGACTCGCCAGCACACCTTCGACCGTCTCCTGCACCATCGTGTTTTCATCTTCGAGCAACGGAAGCAAGGGATCGATGGCCTGCTTCGCTCCAAGGCGCGCGAGCGACTCCGCGGCATTCCTCCGCACGAGCCAATCCTCATCCTTGAGCGATTCGATCAACGGGTCGACTCCGCGAGCATCGCCGATCTTGCCTAAAGCTTCAGCCGCATGGCGCCGCACCATCCAGTTCGTACCCATCAACCCGTCAATTAAGGCGTCCACGGCCCGCACATCGCCGATTTTTTTCAGCACACGCGCCACGTCCTCACGCACCGTGTGATCAGTCAGCGCCTCAACCAACCCAGGCACGGCACGCGCATCGCCGACACGCTCAAGCGCCCACACAGCAGCCGTCCTCACTGCGCCGTCTTTATCCTTGAGTGCCTTCACGAGGGGATCGACGCCCCGAGGGTCTTTCAACTTTCCCAACCCTGATGCAGCCTGCTCGCGAATCGCCCATTCATCGTCCTCCAACGCCTCGATCAAAGGATCGACGACGGACGGACCGATCCGCACAATCGCACTGGTCGCCGCTTCCCGAATCAGCACATCTTCATCCGCCATGAGCCCAATCAGCGGTCCCACTGCATCCGAGCCCACTTGACTCAAACTGGCTATCGCATGATTGCGGAGCGCTTCATTGTCGTCCCGTAGGGCCCCGATCAATTGTTCAATCCGTTCAGCCTGCATCTCGTCACTCATCGTCGTCCTGCCCTCCCTGACTCCCGACAGGCGTCCCATCGAGCGCTTCCAGTTTGTCGGCGATCAACCCGGAATTGTACGCGACCAGTCCGTCTCGGTCCGTCCTCAACCGATCGAATAATTCTTTGTAGGGCCTTAAGACCTCTACATCTTTCACTTTGGCCAACGCTTCCATGGCATACACCCGCAGGGGACGAATGGGAATGGCCTCGATATAGAGTTGCGCAGGCCTGGCGTCGCCGATTAAGCCCAACGATTTCATCGCCAGTTCTTTGACTCCCGTATCCTTATCGACCCGCAACCGCTGCATCAAGGGCTCAACCGCCCGTACATCGCCGATTTTGCCTAGCAAGTCAGCGGCGGCTTCACGGATCACCCAATCGTCATCCTCCAGATATTCGATCAAAATCTCCACGCTTGGACGCCCGATGGCCAACAGATTGATCACCGTGCTCATGCGAGCCTCTTCCCGTTCGCTCAGCTCCTCAATCGCGCGAAGCCCGTCAAACACCTCGTCGATGCGTTCACGAACTGCCCCCAACTTCTTGAGTGTCCGCACCGCAATGTCTGAAACGGCCGGTTGCCCCATCGCATTGATGAACGAATCCACCGAACGGGGCTCGAGCAGATGTTCCAGCATCGTTGCGGCCATGACCTGCGCTTCCGGATCCTGATGGGTCAACATCGCACAGAGCGGCGCGATCGCATTCGGGATCACCCCCAACAACTGCGAAGCCACCCCACGAATACTCTCATCCTTATCCTTCGATTCATACAGCAGCGAGGTCAGCGCCGCCGCGGTCGTCTCGTCAAGCACCCCAGCCAAATGCTCCAAGGCTGCTGCGCCTGCCTTACGGACAGCCTCATCCTCATCGTGGAGCAAGGCGACCAGGGACACGCCAGCCTGTGGGTCGTTCACACGAGCCAGCATAGCCGCAGCCTCAGCTTTCAATGCCGGTAACCCAGTCTGCAGCGCCTGGATGAGCGCTTGAACGGCACGTGGTCCGCCCGACAGGCAGGCTACCGTCGCCCGCATCCGCCGCCAGTCCTCCTCGTGGATCAGCTCAGAAACCAGCGTTTCGATTGTTTCTTTCGGCATGGGCTACAACTTGAAATACGATACGTGCTAAGTCCTGGGTGCTGAGTTAAAAATTCATCCGCATTGAGCGCTAGTCTACACGCCTGAGATACAGGGGTACAGCGTGTAGGATGATGCGAGAACGACGCTGGCGGACTTTTTCAGCATCCTGTTAAACACGGCCTGCCCGCCAGCCCACTCGGCCCAACGTCTCTTTGATGTGGTACCGGATATTGTCATCCAACTCATGTGCCAGCAAAGCCAGCAACGGCGCAATCGCGGCACCCCCGAATCGAGTCAGCGCATCGGCAGCGTCCGCTCGCGTCACTGTATAACGAAGCGCCTTCACGAGCGACGGTATGGCCGCCTCGTCTCGGATTATGCCCAATGCTTTGGCGGCTTCGCCCAACGCGATCATGTCTTCACCCCAACCATCACCGCACCCGTCCACCGGTCGGGAGACTTCCGGCTGCTCCACTCCCTTGAGCACATTGATCAGTACCGGCACGGCGCGACGATCGCCGATCCGGCCCAGCGCCTCGATCACCAGCGGACGCAACCCCGGCTCTTTCATCGCCGTGACGAGGAACTCCAGCGCGCGCGCATTGCCGATCTGGCCGAGCGCGCGGACAGCATCCTCGCGAACCGCCCTGTCCCGATCGTTGAAGAGCACTGACAAGAGCGGATCCACAGCCTCAGACGACCGCGTTTTTCCCAAGGCCTCTACCGCATGCAGTCGCACCAGCCATTCCGCATGGGTCAGCGCGGCGATCAGCGACGACAACGCCGCCTCTCCAATGGCTGCTAGGGCTGACGACGTCTCCTCGCGCACGGCCTTCACTTTATCTTGGAGCAGCGGCACCAACGGCGCCACCGCCCCAGGGTCTTGAATCCGGCCCAACGCCTTAGCGGCATGCATCCGCACAATCCAATCGGGACTCGCAAGCGCCTTCACGAGCGGCCCAAGCACTCGCGAATCGGCAATGGTGGCCAATACCGACGAGGCCAATTCCTGAACCGTGAGTACCGGATCGGATAGGCAGGCGCCCAGCGTCGGCACAGCCGGCTCACCGATAGCCAAGAGGGCGCCGATCGCGGCATCGCGAACCGCGCGATCGCCATCACGAAGCACGGAGACCAACGGCGCCACAGCCCGGGGATCCCGAAGCGTGCCAAGCATCGTGGCGGCTTCTTCGCGAATCGCCCAATCCTCGTCTTTGAGCGCAGCAATCTGTTCGGCTACCATGTCTGCCATGCCCGACCTCGATTCAACAGGATGCTGAAAAAGTCGTCTTTCTCACCCGCCCAACCCCAGCTCATCGAAATCCTCAACGTACCCCACAAGGGAAAAAAGCGGTTCCGCCAGCTTGGGGTTGGGCGGGTGAGAATGCTACGCCTCCGGTTTCGACTCGCCTGCGGCCTTATTGGACAGCCTTTTTGAGCATCCTGCGTGGTGTGCTATAGCTCAGAACCCTGCTAGCCGTTTCTGGCAAAATCTCCTGAAGGACCGAATCGACCTGTGTCGCCAAGAGGCATGTCTACCCGGGCATTGTCGGCCGCACTTGAATTGACGGCGATGTCTTCCGGCGCAGGCGTCCAGCCTAACTTTTCGAGCGTTTCAAGCGCCAATTGCCGCAAGGCATCTTTCGCCGTGAGGCGAACCGACGCATAGGAGAGCACCCGTTCCCCTTCTGCCACGACTTCGGACGCTTTCGGGTCATAGAGAAAGGCGATCAACGGCTCGATCGCCGTGTCGCCGATGGTGGCCAAAGCGGCACTCGCTTTCTCACGCAAGACGCCATCCTTCAGCAACATGATCAGGTCAGGAATGACGCGCGGATCGCGGAATTGGCCGAGCGCCGTCGCCGCCGCTTCCTTGATAAAGGCATCTTCGCTGACGATACAGCCGGGCGTCGGAGTCCCATCCTGTCGAATACCCTTGCCCTTCAATGCGTCCAACACCGGGGGCAAGGCGCGAGGATCGCCAATCATACCGAGCGACGCAATGGCATGCCGCTTCACCACGCCATCCTTCATCGCCTCGATCAAAGCATCGGTGGCCCGTGGATCTCCGATCTGGCCCAGAGCAATCGTCGCGTCTTCTCGCACAGCACGATCCGGATCTTTCAGCGCGGCAATCAGAACATCGACGACCTTCGCGTCCCGCACCCAGGTCCGACCGATTTGATAGTCCGTGGTCATCCCACCCAGTGCGCGCGCGGCGTGGCACCGGACCACAAAATCTTTATCCTTGAGACACTCGATCAACGGATCGACGGAAGGTTGGCCGATAGAGATGAGTGCAGTTCCGGCTGTTTCCCGTACCGTCTTCGAAGGATCGCGGAAGAGCTTACTCAGAACCGGGATCGCTCTCGAATCACCGATTTTACCCAACGCCTCTGCCACTGCACTCTTCACGGCGCCATCGCGATCGCGACAGACGAGTATGAGGGCTTCGACAGCTTTCTGATCTTGTATGTCTCCACAGGTTTTTGCCGCATGTTCACGGACACGCCATCGCTCATCCTTCAATGCTACGATCAAACGGTCGACGACTACAGCTCCCATCGAGGCCATAGCCGCTGCTGCATCGCTCCGCACATCCATAATAGAGTCGTTGAAGAGAACGATGAGCGCTTCCATCGCTTTCGCCCCGCCGATTTTGGACAGACCGCGACCTGCATGGGCCCGCACAGCCCAATACTCGTCTCCGCAGGCGCCGACAAGCGCATCCAACGTGGTGGGATCGGCAAGTTCAGCGAGCGCCTTGGATGCTTCTTCGCGAGTCGCGTCGTCGACATCCTCGAGTGCTTCTAATAGATCATCGAGCGTCTGGGCCATTGGCACTGCTCCTCTACTGATACTGGTAATCGCGCTGGCCACCATACGGATAGGTTCGGCTGCAGCGGATAGTTAAGGTCTGCGTCCCTCGCCCCTCCACACATTGGTCGAGCGACTGAGCGAACTCCAGCTTCCCCTCCAAGTTCACCGCGAACGGAAAATCGAACGTGAAGCTCCCAAATTTATATTTTCCCGGCTTGAGCTTGAGGGCACGGGACTCAGTCGTCTTATAGGCATCCATCGACTCTGGATCCGACGAATAGATCGATGGGGTGACACCAGGCACCTGCCACCAGGATTGAGGAGTAATGATGGTCGCGTCAATCGTGATCGCATGTTCCTGCGTGTAGGCAGCCGGCTGACCGGCTGTGGCCGACTGGATGACTATTGCGGGACCGAGCAACCCTCCGAGCAACCAGCAGCCCATATACCATTTCAGACTCTGCATCGCGCGACCTATTCCGAAGATCCCCGCGGGGCCGCGGTAAAGGCAGCCTGAAAAATTTCCTCCACAGCATGACTCTCCCATTCAGTATGGGTCTGCAATCCCAACGTCCGCATCACCGTCGCGCCAGTGTCCAAAATAGAGACCGGCTGGTGAATGGCGTGGCCAGGTTTAATCCCCACACCCGAAGCAATCCACGGAACCATCGGAGCCGCCGCGTCAGCCTGTTCTTGACTCGCATCCCGTCCTTCGGCGCTCAGCGACGTCACGAACAAGGTCGTCCGGTTGGTCAACGCATGCTCGTGATAGATGTCCAGCACAGAGTGCATGGCCTTATCTACTGTGCGAAGGGCGTCGCGATACTCCTTCGAAGTCCAACCCTTTGATGCTCCCACTCGACCAGCTTCTGGGAGATGCACGACCAGGAAGTGTGGCAGTGCAAGAATGGCATGCCCGTAGCCATGCCCGCTGGTCGCTTTCTTGAAGTATTGGCGGATATAGGACACGATCCGATCCGTGCTGCACTCAGGCTTCAGCGGCCCACACATCTGATAGTCTGTGTAGGGCTCGGGGCGCGCCAACTGATACAGCGACTCATCCATAAGAAAGATCGCGCTGTCACGACCCCCGCTGAGATCGAGGTAGTCGAACACGCTCGGGGCGCGTGGGTAACCGCGACTGAATTCGAAGGTGTTCCAGGTAATGCCGTGTTTCTCGACCGGCATTCCCGTAACCAACGACGCCATCGTCGGCAGCCGTAACGCCGGCTTCACCGCCGTGGCCGACCAGGTGACAGCCCCTTCCTTGACCAATCGGCTGAGGGTCGGCATCGTGCCGCCTTTCAGGGAGTCTTGGCCGAATCCCTCAAGGACAAAGAGAATGACGTGCTCGCTCGGAACCGTTGAGGCAGAAGCCGGCACCGATACAGCGGCAACCGCCACGTCTTTAGGAAGAACGAGACAGAGGAAGAACAAGAATACAGCCAGTATCCAAATCGACCATCCGCGATCTCGCCTCATTAACGTGTACACAGATGAATTCCTTCTATCCTATTCCAAGGGAACTTCTACGCTATCATGGCGTTTTCCGCCAAGGCAAGCATGGCAAGGCCTCACCCGCACAGCCCATCAGATTTTATGGGGGGCTCAAGGTTCCTGGCACAACGGTCGATGCGGTGTTATGCTTATTTCTTATCTCATAAGGAGTCAACGAATCGGCCCCCCTGGTACGGGACTCCTATCCAGAGGGTGAAGGCGATGCCACAGATCTCTCCTCCGTATACAATGGCCCCATCAGCATTCCTCCGCAGCCTATTGCCGAGCATGGACCTCGTGGCACTGTTCATCATCCTGTCAGTGTGGCCCACAGTGGCTCTGGCAGAAGTCCGAGTCGTCACTGCTCAAGGTGAGCATCGAATGGGAGACCGTGACACCAAAGAGGACGCCGTCCGTCTGGCTACCGAAGCGGCCAAACGAAATGCCCTGGAACAAGTCGCTGTCTACCTCGAAAGCATCACGATTGTGGACGGTCTGGATGTGACGAAAGACGAAATTCGAACCTATACTGCCGGGATTGTCCTTGTCCTGGAGCAAACAACCAACACAACTATCGATGGAGATACCATCGTTGTCCGAACGAATCTGGTTGCCCAGATCGATACGGACGACGTGCAACAGGCCATCGCAGCCTTGCGGGAGAACGAGGACGCCCGGCATCAACTTGTCGCGCTGAAACATGAAAATGACCAACTACAACAGGACCTCAATGCGGCAAATCAGGCCTTAGCGCAGGCCTCGACCACAGAGCAAACACAGCAGGCGGTTCAGCGACGCCAAGACATCCTCAATCGAGTGCAATCGAACGCCATGGTGTCGCAAGCCTGGACGGATTGGGTGCTCGTTTCGACGGCCGGCTATTCCTCTTCTTCCTTGGTAGGGTTGGCCCAACTTCAGGCTCTGCTGACTGCCGCACACGGCCTCTATCCCACAAGCCCGCATGTCTACGTGGCGCAACACACGATCACGACCAAACAGCCGCCATTGCCGCCACAACCACCCGTTCCGCCTGCACCGGGAACGAGACAACCGACCATGCCACGCCATCTGATCATACCGGCACCGGGATCGCCGACTGTTTCCAGAACGTTAAACGACTTCACGTATAAGACACCGACGGCGCCACCGCAGGCAGCAGCAGGACAATTACCTATAGCAAGACGACTCCCTCCCTCGATGCATCAGATCCATCCGCCGCCCCTCCAGCACATACCGGGCGTGCCCAATCAGAATCAGATAGCGCCAAGGGGATTTGGTGGCAACAGACCGAGTGGTGAGGGCAGTCGACGAGGCGGAGAAGGGAGGTAGCGAGTGAAGAGCACCGGTAATCAGTTTATTGCGGCGTTACTTGCCACAGGCTGTTCAATCTTGCTGCCACTGCATTCGTTGGCTGCAAATTCAGGCGATGTTCGCACTCACACAGAGCAATTTTTCGATCGACTCACGCAGCACACCGAACACAAAAATTCCTCAAATACGCCGTCCGAGTTGCGCCACACCATCGACGATCGCAACAGCTATTCAGGCGACTACTATTTAATCGGCAAGGGCCAGGGTGACTTGTCGAAAGGCAAGATCGTCTGCCAGCGAGTATCGGAACTCTCGGCCCGAACCGACTTAGCCAAGCAGATTCGGATTCTGGTGAAAGAACACATGGTGGACCGCATTCGTGAGCGGACCGGCCGCGAAGCCGAGCAAGACATCGAAGTTACGCGTGAGGAGATCGTTCAGGAATATCTGCAAGGCGTGAAGATCGTCGATCGTCAGATCGACGAAGAAGGCAAGACTTGCAGCGCCACCGCCGTCATGCCCAAAAGCCAGATCCAACCGAAACCAGCTCCTGACCCCATCGAGCCTGCTCCGACAGTCGTTCACTAAAAACTTCCCTGGAACAGGCTGAAAAAACTTGGTGTATCTACCGCTGGAATCTTAGTGTAGTACTGGTCCAGAATACTCAAAAAGTCCGTCCCGCAAGGCCGCAGCGAGCGAAGTACCGAAGCGTACGCTTCGGTACGTTGAGCCTCTGAGCGAAGCGAGCTGGGCGGGTGGGAAATCGACTTTTTCAGCACTCTACTGATCTTTCGTTGCAGTGCGTCATCTCCATCGGGTATGTAACTCCGCATGCCGATCGAAAACAGTTTCCAGCACGACGAGATGTCACGAAAGAATCCCGGCGAGCGCGTCACCGTTCGTGAGATGACTCCGTCTGCCCTATCAGAATCATCCTCTGGGCAGGACGCGATGGCCGCGCTCGGCAAGCGTCTCTCGCACAACGGTGTCCGCCTGATCGTCCTGCTGCACGGCTCCATCATGGGGGCCGACATTTTTGGGGTGCAACGGCTTGATGAGCTAGGCGGGCTCAAACGTGGCTACTCACGCGGCGTGGCGGGACTTGATGCCTTATTGGCTCTGATGCGTGAGGGCAATAACGGCATCTCATCGCTGCCCGGCGGGTTGAAGCCACCGCTCGCCAACGATGAGCAGACCAAGAAACTGCTCGACGATCGGCTCGGCGACGCAGGAAATTTCACGAACGGCTATCTAGAATTGATGAAACAGTCGCTCAACCGAGGACTGGACCATCCAATCCATTGCGTCCGCGAGCTCTGGTCCTGTGAACACCATCACCTGGGCCGTGGCGTTGCAGCTGTCTCGATGCTGGGACGTCTTCGTGACTGGGTCGAGGCCCACAAGCTGGGTCAAGGAGATCGAATCCTTGTGCAGGCTCATGGGCAGGCGGGCTTGGTCCTCTCCCTCGTCTCGAACCTCTTCTGTGTGACTGCGACCGGAAGCCGAACGAGGCTGCTGGACCTCCTGTCGGCTTGTGCCTCGCAGGTCGATCGACCAGACATTGCCTCGACGATCCAACGTGTCGCTCCATTGCTGTCGAACGGCACCCTCCTCAACGGAGCGATGTTGGACGTCGTCACATTAGGCATGCCGGTGCGATATGGATGGGATCCGTCGGGTCTCTGCAAGCTGCTGCACATCGTGAACCATCGCAACATGCGGACCGACGGCAAAACATGGCTCTCAAAAATGGAGTTACCCCAGATCACGATGGAGATGCCGATTGCGTGGGGAGGCGACTACGTGCAGGAACTGGCCGTGGCCGGAAGCGATGCCGTGCCGGCGACCGATGCAGCCAAGGCAGCCAATAAGGCCCTGTGGGAACTCGTGGAGCCGTTTGACGGATTTGAACGATGGCTCGAATGTGCCCGTCGCGCCGTCCGTATCCCGAGTGAGGGACTGGGAGTTCTGGCCGACTATCAAGATTCCACGGGGTCAACGAATGTGCGCGAACACTACTACGGCCACGCCGCCTACACCCGCCTGAGCGCGATGCTGTTCAACACGACTACGATCGTTCATACCCTCTACTCATAAAGGTTTGGACAGAACTTCACTCAGCGAAACCGGGATTGTTGTCGGGGGATCGTAGTTTTAGTAGGAATATTGAATGCTCATGCTGATCCCAACAGTCAACGCAAAGAAGGCCAACAGGGCATAATAGACAGATTGGAACGATCTCCGATTGGTGAACACGCCGGACACAGAGAGGTAGAGGGCCACGAGCACCGGCAGTAGCAAAAACATGGTGGTGATAAGGATCATCATGGTCGTCACCTCATCGGTAATGGCTCCTACACGAGACCCGTTTCGTTGCCCCGCACCACTGCGCTGCGCTGCCGAATGCCGCTACCACAGTGGCCCGCTTGTCTGTGGGCTAGACCCTGTCCCAGTGCTGGGTGGGTGTGCTTCCACTCTTGGTGGGTGGTACAGCTCCGACGGTGTCAGCCATGAGGACGAGGCTACGCTTGGCGACAGGACTCCAACCAGCATGACGATGCCCTTTCTATGGACCCAGGCGTGTCTCATCATAATGGTCTCCTGTGGAGCCCGGTGACAGAACTGAGACGTCAGAGAGATGAAGTACTACCCTGCGCCAGAGACACAGCGAGTGGAACTGGGGATTCCACCAGTTCTACTCGAATAAGTTACTAGGGCCTACCGTTCGATATATGAGACCGAAAGCACCTACCGCTTCTCACACTTCGAGCACGATGGGGCCATAAAGAAAAGTAAGCGAAGAATCCTATGCCCACATCCCTGTTCCGAGCATGGGCTTGTATCACGGTCGTCAGCCAAGGAACCGGCTCTTCAGATAAAATCGCTTCCTGCATCCATTGCACCGCCATGGAAACATGCCGAACAGTCGACGGAGGAAATCCCGCCTGCCATGCCGCACGGACCGGCGGCAGTCCACTGAAAAACAGCAGGGGCAACTGACATCCATCCCGATGGCCGAACTGGAGGGGATGCCGGCCTCAACGTTCTCGACGTATACATATGGAACACGTTCCGTGAGCATCTAATCCTCGAACCCGAGCCGGTCGCCGCAGAGTTGGTGCAGCCGACGCTCATTCTCCAGCGACAGAGACAGGAAGGCGAGACCCGCCCGGTCTCCTTCGACCCACTGCACCCTGCCCACATCACATGGCACGGCGGCGGGACCGCCGCCTGGGTACACCATGAGCGTCAGATATTGCCCGGGCTTGAGGACTTTCGTAAGGCGGAGGCCACACCCCCTCGCCGTCATATCGATCACTTGCCCACTGGCGAGACCTGCCTTATCCGCCACGATCATCCGAAAATCCACAACCGCTCGCACAGACCGACGTGGTTCTCTCCAGAGTACGTGGGGTTCCTGTTCGGACAACTGGGGTATTGTTCCTCCCATGGCGAATTCCTCCTTCGCAGTGGGCATTCGATATATCAATTTTAGAACAGCAACTCTCATGCCGAGAAGATCTCGCTCAGCAGGACTAACAAATTCGCGCGATTATGAAGACGGGCGGTCATGGGGAGTGGGACATGTGAATCGGATCCGATTCAGTGGAGAACGAAACGATACAGCTGCGAAACTAGGAAGCGCGCGTTCAATTGATCTGCATTGATTATCCTTCTCCCAATACCCCGCCCGTAGCTCGCTGCAGGGAGCTTTACTCCATAACAGCCTCTTTGTCTGTACGTCGTCCCCTTCTCCACCCGCTGCCCCATCTCAAGATCCGCCCCAACGGATTCTTCCTGCCGATTCGGTGATGATATCCTAGAGGTCTGCTTTGTTCGGAGGCCCTTCTGTTCCATCACATTCACAATCGCGACCATTTCCAACATGTGGGAGATAGTCATCTCTTCGAGGGACATGCTGTCATGTGCGGGGTGGTCGATGCTCATCGGCCTTTTGGTTTCCACTCCCGCGTGAGCTGTTGCGCCTCAGCGAGCTGGGCAGGGGTCATCTGTTTGGCCAGATCATTGCGGTATCCGGTCGCGATTTCGTATCCGTTTCCTACCACCAAGCTGTACCATATGTAGGCCTGGACTACGTCCTGGGTTCCACCCAGCCCCTTGGCATAGAGCAGCCCGAGGTCGCTCTGCGCGCTCGAGCCTCCCTGCATGGCAGCTTTTTCCCACCACTATCGTGCCTTCGTGTAATCCTTCGGCACACCCCATCCTTCGAAATACAGCGTCCCGAGGAAGTCCTGTGCATCTGCGTCCCCCTGCTCGGCCAGCGCTCGCCACTCACGCAAGGCTGTTGTATAGTCTTTACGGTTATACGCTTCCATGCCCGTTTCAAAATCGGCCCATGCGGGCACGACGAGACACACAATCGACAGCACAAGGGCTAGAGCAAATTGAAAAGATATGGGCCGAGCATGAATCACTGGACAATCTCCCCTTGTTCCTAGACCAACCGTTTCACATAATAATACTAATCCGGCCATGGGTGTGAGGCTCCATTAGAAGATGCTTCACCGCAAACTCTTGCCCTCTCGACCATCGCACCACTGCTTCAGGAATCTCAATACGTTGCTCATTTGGAAACGTGACCGTGAGCGAGAGCGTTGTCCCTAGTCGTATGGGTAGAGCACCGGTGAGCGCCAGCCGGTACAAGAAAGATTCCACACGATGCCGTGGAAGGGGCCCGCGTGGTGGTGACGAAACTTTGCACAGAGAAACGACGATAAGCAGGTATGGAGAAGGGCGCGAGACCAATGCCCACGATGATGGTCATAAGCCATTGCTGCCACTTCGAGCGAGTAAACTCGAATCGCCCGAGTCAATCCAGCTCATCGTAGCCTCTCAGACAGACTTATTCTAGGAGGGGGACTGATCAAACCGCGAGGCGAGTGGGGAGGCCAGGGTTTCCCTGTTTATGGGTGCAGGCCGTGCATTCCGTAAAGAAGAACGGGAATATCCTGAACTGCACAGACATTGCGGGCTGATACACAGAACAGGTTGGATACGCGCACCGGGCAGACTCTAAGGCATGCCATGTTGGACATTCCGACATGAGTGAATCAGTAACAGGCAAGCCATGGGGGATAGTGTTTTGTCGTCTCTCTAGTATAAAGTATGTGGTCTGATTCTCTGATGAAGGAAGAACCTAGATGTTTCGATATGGCATGCCGATACTTGCTGTCTTGATCGCACTGTCCACTAGCTGCGGCCCACTGGAGACACAGGAAAACACCGTCGAGCAGTCCGTTGAACAATCTCATGGAACAGAAGCGGGCAAGGAACCTAAAGGGGTCGTGCGCCGTCCCAATATTCAGAGCCATAATGCAAGGTTTTATCATGAAAGCCAACGGTCCCGTGTGTCGATCCGATATCGGAATGCCGGCCTGAATCCGGCCTATTCTGTGAGAACAGACCTTGCCGTGTTTCTGGATGGGAATAGTGTGCCGATAGAAAAAGATACCTTTACCGTGCCGACACTTGCTCCGAACAGAGGCCTCGAATTGCGCGGCACCCTTTCAGATCCCTTCTTTGAAAACGTGATGAATGGCAAGACGACGTTACTGATGGAATTTACTGTTCGATACCAGGATGAGCAAGGCCAAGAATTTGAGGCGCTTTCCACCTGGCAATTCAGTCGGAGCACTCTCGAACTCTTCCTCATAGAGGAACGAGCAAACTAGTTCGTCATTTCCCTCGATACCTTCCTCCCACACCCCCAAGGCTGTCGACTTTCAACTCGTCAACTATACTTATAGGGATTCTGGGAACTTCCAGAATTGAGCGTGTTGCCCCCCACGTGGATTGCGCAAAGAGTCCCGACGCGAACAAGCTGCCATGGCGGTGAGCCTGGAGCCCAATTTTAGGGCTGAGCCTGCTGCGGTAGCTCCCTTCCTGGCCATCCTGAAGAGGCGCATCCATCGCAAGCGGGTTCGTGAGAACATCTGGACTGATGGGGCTGCGGCATGCCGACGGGTTGGCGCACATCGGCAATGGTGTGCCCGCAACGTGCCAAGATATATGGAATGCAAAACCAGACCCCGACTCTTTCCAGGTCGATACTTATTTCCCTTTCGGCTTCCACTCCTGCGCCAGCT
>JBBRRN010000001.1:0-27687 GCA_038200685.1 Nitrospirales bacterium | reverse complement strand
CAACTCCGGTGGTGTATCCCAGTAGCCTTGTGCCGGAATCGTGGCGCATGCCGTACGCTATCAACCCGATGGTCGGCGTGGTCGAAGGCTTTCGCTGGGCGTTATTGGGCACCGGTAATGCTCCAGGGCCACTCGTGCTGATGTCAGCCGCAGTGACGTTGGTGTTGTTATTTTCCGGTGCTTATTTTTTCCGCCGCGCAGAGCGGACGTTTGCAGACATGGTGTGAACGATGGCTGATACTGCGATTCGAGTTGAGGGACTGGGCAAACAATACCAAATTGGAGCATCCCAGGCTCGTTATAGCGGATTCCGCGAACAGCTGGCTAATGGATGTGTCCAATTTTTCAAGAAGTTTCAAGGGAGACATCGCGCGGGAAGCACTGATAGCCAAACCGAAATGTTTTGGGCTCTCAAGGATGTCTCGTTTCGTGTCGAGCGAGGCGAAGTCCTTGGAGTGATTGGTCGAAATGGATCCGGGAAAAGCACCTTGCTGAAAATTCTCTCTGGAATCACTGAGCCGACAACGGGAGAAGCGGATATCAATGGGCGTGTAGGGTCTCTTCTAGAAGTGGGAACTGGATTTCACCCTGAATTGACGGGGCGTGAAAATGTCTATCTCAATGGTGCGATCTTGGAAATTAACAAAGCGGAGATCAGGAGAAGATTTGATGAAATCGTGGCGTTCTCAGAAGTGGGGAAGTTCATTGATACCCCGGTGAAGTATTACTCAAGTGGGATGTATATACGTTTGGCGTTCGCTGTAGCTGCCCATCTGGAGCCTGAGATTCTTCTGCTTGATGAAGTGTTGGCGGTAGGGGACGCAGCATTCCAGCAGAAATGCCTTGGGAGAATGGGAGCTGTTGCTAAACAAGGGCGGACCGTCGTGTTTGTCAGTCATAACTTGGCCGCAGTGCGCAACCTCTGTAATCGAACGCTCTTACTCGAGTCTGGGAGCCTCGAGAAGGTGGGACCCACAGAGGAGGTAATCGCCCATTACTTGCGGAAGAATGCGTCCGAGCTTACTGCAGTGGTGGCTTTGCCTCCTGGTTTACCTGAGGCCCCCGGAGTAGGGCATGTCTTGCGCTTCTTGAATCAGTATGGAGCCTCTCAAGCGCAGTTTCGGTTGGGAGAACCATGGAGCATTGTGATGGAGTTTGAATTGTCTTGCCCCGTCCCTCACGTAATAGCAGCAGTCGGCTTGATGTCGCTCGATTCGGTGCCGCTTATCACATATTGGTCCAAGTCGAAAGACTTGGGGGCTGGCCGGTATTGCGTGGAGTTTAGTTGTGGTCTGCCATTAGCTGCCTGCGACATTCAATTCATCGTAGGGCTGTCAAGTTATGAGCGTCCTTTTTATTACGCGCAGGGAGTGGGGCATGTCGCAATCAGCCCAGTAGCAGTTAAGGAACAGCCTCTGCGCTCATCAGGTGCCGGCCTGTTGTTTAGCTGTCAACAATCTGAAATTCTATCGATGGGGTTCGAGGATGACCGTACTACTAACGGAATAGCTGATATTCCACGGCTTGCCACACGGGAAAATAGTCTATGAGTAAACAATGATTCGCAATTTCGTATATCGGCTCAGGCGTGCACTACGTCTTGGCGACGTGGAATGTTCTTCGGTAGATTTGGTGCATGATGATTCTAGGCAGAAGCTCTGGGAGCAGACGTTATCTTTTTATTCCCAGGTCGTGAAGCCGGGGGATCTCTGCTTTGATGTTGGAGCCAATATCGGAAGCAAAACTAAGATTTTTTTGGAATTGGGAGCCCGGGTGGTTTGTATTGAACCCCAGCCCAGCTGTGTCGATGTCTTGAAAGAAACGTATCGGCATGATTCAAACGTTGTTATTGTTTCCAAGGGGCTGGCGACTCAATCTGGCAGCAGGTCATTATCAGTTTGCGGATCTGCGAACGCGATCTCAACCTTCTCTGAAAAATGGAAAACGGGCAGATTCCGTTCCTATGCCTGGGAGCCTGCCGTGGAGGTTCCAGTAACAACCATAGATGCGTTGATCCAAGAATTCGGCTCGCCGAAGTTTTGCAAGATTGACGTGGAGGGATTTGAATATGAAGTATTGCAAGGCCTTTCCCGTCAGATTTCTTTCATCGCGTTTGAGTTTACAAGGGAATTTATCAATGATGCCAGGCTTTGCATAGAGTATCTGGGCTCATTGGGAAGGGCTGATTTTAATTATGCGCTGGGAGAGACACCCGCACTCATTTTATCAGGCTGGACGGATAGGAATACGCTGTTTGAAAGTATAGAGCGGAATACGGACGATTTACTGTGGGGAGATATTTACGTCAGATTTCATTTCTAGCGTTTTGCTGATGAGCCTTCTCACGGCTAAGGTAACGTGTTGTTTCGGGAGTTCTCCCAGGGAGCTGTAGCCCTGGGTGAACCCTCTCCTGATGCGCCCGTACGATATGCGTCACCACACTGAGAAATCTGAAAATGATGGCAACCATAGAATGGTGAACTGCAAGGCGTGTCAATGTGTGTTGGCAAACCCAGAAGTCGGTAACTACTGTATTTGTTCATCATGCAACAGCGCAAACTATATTTCAGACAGAAGTGCTGAGGTCGAAAATAGCATTTACTTCAATTCCGTATATTCGAACCGCAGTCGCCAGATCATAGGGACAAGGCGTAAGGGCTTTGTCGAATTTGAACGTATCTACTCGAGGTTCCATCGGAAAGAAATCAGGCATTTCCAGTTTGCACTCGACCGCATATCTAAAACTATTTGTGGCGCTGAAACCTCGGTGGAGATTGGCTTTGGGTACGGACATGAACTTATCCAATTCCTCAAGAATGGGGCCAATATCTACGGCATAGATCTGAGTGAGGAGGCTGTCTCAGCTTTTAAGGCACAGTATCCGGAATACAGCGAGAAAGTCTGTTGTTCGGCAAGCTGGGACTCCGTGGTCGGCGTACTGTACTCCAATGCACTCTTCGAGCATCTGGATCATCCGAGCGATTTCTTGCGCAGGGCGTTTGCCATGTTAAGGCCAGGCGGAACACTGATGATGCGCCTGCCTTTGATTACCCTGGATAAGTATTCGAGGCGCCATATCAGCTTCGATATCAACTTCTGGAAACCCTGCCACCGTATGCTTTACACACTGAAGGGACTCCAGACCCTTTTGGAAGCTCATGGATTCAAAATTGTCGAGTCGGCCGCGTATGCCTATTATGGGTACAAAGTTATGAGTTCGATGCTGAAGCACGGCTATCAAGATGTGAGCTATGTAAGAGACCCATGCTTGCCGATAGCGAACTTGGATTCAGAGTGGGCCTATACAAAGCTTCTCGTCAAAGGCCTTGTCACGAAAACTATCTGCTCTGATTTCGCGATCATTGCTGCCAAAGTAGGGTAAGCTACTTGGTAAACGTGATGCTCCTGATTCGTCTCGGATGATTTGGGATTGCCAGTGCAAGTCTGAGAAGGGAGAGCACGTAACATGCGATGCGCCCGACCATGAAATTGATTGAACAAAATACAAGTTGGGCGCCTGGATTAGTCGATGAGATCATCGATCTCTATAGGGTGATTACGACGCGTGGAGCCGCAGAACGTTCCGCTCATTTGGAACATATTGTAAACTTTAGTGCCTATGCGCGTGAGGGATGGATCACTGAAAAGGCAGCAGCACTTCGTTGCGGCTCGAAAGTGCTAGACGTCGGTGCGGGAGAATGCCCCTATCGCGATAGGTTTTCTCATTGTGAATATAAAACTCAGGACTTTGCTCAATATGGTGGCTCGCCAACAAGTTCAGAGGTCGAGCGTTGGAATTATGGGCAGATCGATTATGTTTGTGACAGCAATAAGATCCCAGTGTCTGATGGATCCTTTGATGTGGTCTTGTGCACCGAAGTGCTTGAGCATGTACCTAAGCCAATCGACACATTGAAGGAACTTTCACGGATATTGGTGCGAGGCGGAAGGTTGTTTTTGACCGCGCCCTTGGGGAGCGGATTGCATCAGCAGCCGTTCCATTTTTATGGGGGGTACACTCCCCACTTTTATGAAACGTTTTTAGTCAATTGTGGGCTAGAAATCATAGAGATGCGGCCAATTGGCGGACTGCTAAAACATGTGGGGCAGGAGGCCTATAGGGCCGGGAGGATGATTGCTGCAAAAGCGCCGCACAAATTGTCCCTTCTGACTCGACTCATCCTCCTGTATTGGCTTCCGAGGCGCCTTGCGCGACTGGAGGAGGAGGTATCTGTCGAAGAGTTCACTGTCGGATACCTAGTCGAAGCAAGAAAAATTAGATGACTTGTCGGGACAATCAGTTGCACTGGGCAAGCCCGATTGGCTTGTTCTTGTGCCGGAAGCGACGCGCTGCAAATGTTAGTGTCAAATCAGCCATTAGTTAGTGTTTTACTCCCCGTGTACAACGGCGCCGGATTTTTGCAAGGCGGAATCGAGAGCATCCTCTCACAGTCCTACCGAAATATTGAGCTGATCATTATCAACGATGGCTCCAGCGATGATTCCGCAAAGATTATAAGTAAATTCAAAGATCCAAGAATCCGTGTCTATCATCAGGAGAACCAAGGGTTGGCGGCGACTTTAAATCGTTCAATTAATCTGGCCAAGGGAGAATATCTTGCCAGGCAGGACCAGGATGACTTGTCACTCACTCAAAGACTAGAGCGACAAGTGAGTTTTTTAGATGCTCACCCAAGTTGTGGGCTGGTTGGTGGGTGGGCAGAGATCTGGGTCGGAAATGTGAGAAGTGAGCGAATCCACCAACATCCTACCGAAAGTTCCCATTTGAAGTACGACTTACTATTTGACAATCCCTTTGTCCACAGCTCCGTCATGTTGAGGAAATCGGCATGTGAAACGGTCGGCCTCTATTCAACCGACAAGGCAAGACAGCCACCGGAGGATTACGAATTATGGTCTCGGGTGGCGAGACATTTCGAGGTGGCGAATATTCCTGAGGTTTTATTGGTATATCGGGAAGTTCCGAACAGCATGTCACGGGCTGGAATGAGCCCTTTCCTTGACAGGGTAATTAATATCAGTGTCGAGAACCTGCTTTGGGCGACAGGGAGAAAATTCTCAGATCGAGATGTGAGCGACCTTGCAGCTCTCAATCATGCCGCATATCAGAGGGTATCGCCACGACCAAGTCTCAGAAAGTTGTCGCGAATATTATTTGAAGCAGCGGAGAAGTTGAGCGATGCCCATAGTTCGCCTTCGAATGCGCTAAGAGAGAGAGCACAGGTACGTTTTTCTAGTATCAGAAACCATTACTTTCGACACACGCGAGCTAGAGGGCTTCGCCGGAGATTGGTGGATTTAGTTAGGGCTATGAAACGTGTGATCGTAGGATAGAAATGAATGGCAAGGTGCATGTGAGTCAAGTCCAATGAAACATTGCTGTGTTATTGGCGGGGCTGGATTTCTCGGGAGTCACGTCGTTGAGATTCTCCATGCCAAGGGAGAACTAGTTACTGTTATCGGCAGAACTCCCATGCCGCCAAGGATATTGCCGAAAGGGGTTCGCTATATTCCTGGCGATTACGGTGAGAGAGCATTTTTACTCGGTGCACTGAAGGGGGTGGATGAAATCATTAACCTTGCATACTCCACCGTTCCCAGTACCAGCTTTGACGACCCTGTCCAAGATATCATTAGCAATTTACCTGCTGCGGTTGGGCTGTTCGATGCTGCCAGCCGTCTTGCCATACGGAAAATCGTCGTCATCTCATCTGGCGGAACGGTGTATGGTCCAGCGCAAGATGTACCAATCTTGGAGGCACATCCGACCAATCCGATTTCCCCTTATGGGGTAACCAAATTGGCCATAGAAAAGTATGGCCTCATGTTCATGAAGATAAAGGGGTTGCCCGTTGTGACCGTTCGACCAGCGAATGCATTTGGGGCGCAGCAAAAGCCATTTACTGGCCAGGGCTTCGTCGCCACTGCCATGGCGTCAGTGTTGAGGGGCAAAGACCTCTTCCTCTATGGCGACCCTGGAACGATTCGAGACTATATTCATGTTTCCGATGTCGCAACTGGAATTGTTGCGGCGTTGGAGCTCGGCAACCCGGGGTCATTGTATAACATTGGAAGCGGTGAGGGGAGGAGCAATAAAGATATCCTGGATGCCATTTATCCTTTTGCTCAAGCGGCCGGTCTTGAACCGAAAGTGACTATTTTGCCTTCTCGACAGTTCGATGTTGAGGCCAACATCCTTGATAGCGGGAAGCTAAAGCAGGAAACAGGTTGGGCCGCGAAGGTTCCCTTTAATGTGGGCATTGAGCAAACGTGGAATTGGTTTTTACGGGCCATGCAACAGACATGAGCGCCAGGATCTTCTCAGGGGAAATACCAGGTTCGCATGCGCATTTTACTCTGTTGTGAGTTCTATTCTCCAAGTGTGGGTGGCGTTCAGGAGGTCATGCAGCAGCTTGCGGAAAGGCTGGTCGTGCGTGGGCATAAGGTCACCGTCGCCACTACGAAATTGCCAACGCGTCTTTTCAGTGAGCTAAATGGCGTCACAATCAGAGGGTTCAAGATTTCAGGAAACTTGGTACGAGGAATAGAGGGGAAAGTAGCGGAGTACCGCCGCTTTGTTACCTCACAACAGTTTGATGTGATCATGATCAAGGCTGCCCAGCAATGGACATTTGATGCCCTTTGGCCGGTATTGTCGGAAATCAAGGCGGGGAAGGTATTTGTGCCATGTGGGTTTTCCGGCTTATACGAACCAGCGTATGCTGAATATTTTCGGCAATTGCCACGTATTCTGCCGCAGTTTGACCATCTCATTTTTTATGCATCCGATTATCGGGACATTAATTTTGCCAGGGAACACGGACTTAGCAGGTTTTCTATTGTTCCAAACGGAGCGAGTGAGGCTGAGTTTTCAGTGGCCCCTGACCACTATTTCAGACAACGGCATAGCATCGGTCCAGATGACTTGCTCTTCTTAACAGTGGGAAGTTTGAGCAGAGTGAAGGGGCATCTCGACGTTGCGACTGCATTCTTATCGGCTGACCTGGATGGGCACCCTGCAACCCTGATCTTGAATGGTAACGAGTCAGTGCCGGTGGAATGGAAGTCAACTGTCCGGGTATTGCATGGTAAATGCCGCGAATACACCCGAATAGTCCGTGATATTTATGGCAAAGACGGTCTCCTCTGCGCCTTGAGATATCTCTTCCACGGTGTACTCAATAAGGGAGGAATACGCCGTGGTATGTACACGAGTAAAGGCATGGCCCACCACGTGACGTTTAAAGAGGAATTGCTTGCCGTTACGGCTGAGGTCGAACGTCAGGGGAGTAATAAAAGAGTAGTAGTGACTGATCTGCCTCGGTCCGAACTGGTTCAGGCGTATATGAACTCGGATCTTTTCGTCTTCGCGTCTCATGTTGAATATTCACCCCTCGTGTTATTTGAATCAGCTGCAGCGGGAACTCCATTTCTTTCAGTTCCAGTCGGGAATTCTGGGGAAATTGCGCATTGGACAGGATCGGGTGTGATTTGCTCAGCCTCTCAGGATGGAAAAGGGTATACCAAAGTTGACCCTGAGGTACTCGGTGAGCACTGGTCGCGGTTGGTTAAAGACAGGGCCTATCTCCGCCAGCTAGGCGAGGTCGGGAAGGAGAAATGGGGAGAAAGATTCACGTGGCAGAATATCACTGATAAATATGAAGAAGTATTTCGAAAGGTGTCAATCGATGAATAGTTTCCGCGGACTCCTTGGTCTAAAACATGCGTCATCGCAGGAGAGAGGTAAGGATCCTGCTCTGAATATTCATTGCAGCGAGTTTGAGGTGAACAATTGGATTATCTCAGAGTTTGTCGTAGGCACACTGGTGCCCATTGTCGGAGTACATCCGTTCCCTCTCAATGAGCTATTTTTGATGGTATCCGCGGTCTGTAGGCTTAAGCCAGATTACATTGTTGAATGGGGAACCCATCTTGGGAAGTCCGCCAGAATCTTCTATGAGACCTCGAAGCGTTTTGGGTTAGACATCGCAATCCATTCAGTGGATTTACCTGATGATACAGCCCATCAGGAGCACCCTGGACTGCAACGAGGGGTGTTGGTGAAAGGATTACACGAGGTGACACTTCACCAAGGAGATGGGCTGACGGTTTGCCTTGAAATCCATAACCGTATTGGGAAACCCAATTCGATGCTTGTGTTTATTGATGGTGACCATACCCATGCCTCTGTAAATCGAGAGCTGACTGGTGTGATGACCCATATGCCAGAGGCGAACATCCTCTTGCACGATACTTTCTATCAGTCTGAAAAGTCGGGTTACAACGTTGGTCCATATATGGCTATTGCCGAGGCCATGGGTATTGCCTCCAATCGTTATCGCAGACTCTCGACTGACACGGGATTGCCTGGGATGGCCTTGCTGTATCAACTCTCTAAGGTGCCTGGTTTGTGAGGAACGTAGAATAGTCATGCGTATTCTTTATGCCGCGATGAAATATGACTATGGCAAGCCGGAGCAAGGGTTCAGTTTTGAGCATTACAATTTCTATCACTCTCTTCTCCATATGGGGCACGACATCCTGTACTTCGATTATATGACGCTCATGCAGCAGCATGGGCGAGACAGGATGAACCGACGATTGAAGGAAGTGGTCGCATTGGAAAAGCCTGATCTGTTGTTTGCTGTCCTGTTTACGGATCAATTCGATCCATTGGTGCTGCACGAACTCACAGAGACTCGTCTCCAGACCGTGAACTGGTTTTGTGACGACCATTGGCGATTTGATAACTACTCCCGCAATTGGGCGCCTTGTTTTACGTGGGTTGTCACGACGGCGGCCAGCGCGCTACCCAAGTATGCAAGTCTTGGCTATTGCAACGTCATCAAAAGTCAGTGGGGGTGTAATGACGTGTTGTACCGCAAGATGAATATGCCGACGAAGTACGATGTGTCGTTTGTCGGCCAGCCCCATGGCAACCGCCGACAGGTAATTGCCGCTTTACGGAAGGCAGGTATCAACGTGAATGTCTGGGGAGGTGGTTGGGATTCCGGTCGTTTATAACAGGAAGAAATGATTCGCGTATTCAATCAGAGTCGCATCAATCTTAATCTGAGTAATGCATCGAAGCCGACGGATGTATCATTGCCGGCCATCACCCCCACAGTTTTCTCGAGCGAGACGGTTCGCAGCCGGTTTTCTCGCTCTCTGGACGTGGTTCCATTCGGATCGCAGGTGAAGGCAATGGGGAAGGGCTGGCTCACCGGGCTGTGCGGCCCACTTGTTGCCTCAGTCGAATCAGAGCCAGCAGAGACTCCTGATGTGCACTACAGTGATCAGATCAAGGGGCGCAATTTTGAAGTTCCAGGTTGTGGAGGGTTTTTGTTAACGGGAATGGCCGAAAATCTAGGACAGTATTATGAGATTGGGAAAGAAGTTGTGTGCTTTGACGATCGTCATGACCTGATTGAAAAGGTTCGCTATTATTTGAAGCATGAGAATGAGCGGGCGGTGATCGCTCAGGCCGGCTACGAACGGACATTGCGAGAGCATACCTATGCCCGTAGATTCAGAGAAATATTTGAGCAGATAGGGGCGCCAAGGCCTCAATTTCTTAACAGGGCAGATCAAGGAGTGCCTCCAGGCTGCACGATAGAGGTGCAGTGAATGAAGCCTGCACCTCGCGTCAGTTTCCTCATGGCGGTCTACGATGGGGAAATGTACCTGGACGAGGCGATTCAAAGCGTTCTGAATCAAACGTTCACAGATTTTGAGTTCATTGTCATTAATGACGGCTCCATTGATGAGACGTCCCAGATCATTGAACGCTATCGCCGACTGGATGGTCGTATCCGTGCATATGAGCAACCCAATCGCGGACTAGTGGCGGCACTCAATCGTGGATTGGAGCTGGCTCGTGGTGAGTATGTTGCTCGGATGGATGCGGATGACATCAGTGTCACAGAGCGAACTGCCACGCAGGTGGCGTTCATGGACGCGCATCCAGAGGTAGGGATTTGCGGGTCATGGATTGAGACGTTTGGGAGTGGTGGGGCCGTAGTGCGGCGGTATCCAGCTGATGATGCCACAATTCGCAGTTGGCTGCTGTTTGAGTCGGTTCTGGCGCATCCCTCGATCATGATGCGCAGGGAACTGCTTGTGAAAACAGGCCTTTCCTATGGCGTAGGCTCTGTTCATGCCGAAGACTATGACCTTTGGGTTCGAGCTGCTCGTCACATGGCCCTGGCCAATATCCCGGAGGTTTTACTTCGCTATCGGCTTCATTCACAGCAAGTGGTGCAAAAGCATGAAGCTGAGAAACTCGCTTCTGCTCGGCTTGTCCGCCTTGCTCAGCTGCAATATCTTGGAATCCGACCCACCGAGGAAGAGCTATCGCTCCATCAAGCATTGAGTGCATGGCAGTTTCAGGCAACCTCAGACTTCATCGATGCCAGCCTCGTGTGGTTGCACAAGCTTAAAGCGGCGAACGACGTAGCTGACATCTACCCGGAGCCGGTCTTACTGAGGGTGTTGGGCCAGCGATGGTTTGCTTTGTGCGCCACGGCGACCCCTTTGGGCCTATGGACATTGAAAACGTTCCAGCGCACGCCGCTCAGCGGAGGGGCTGGCTTGACCTGGATGCAAATGCTCAAGTTTGCGGTCAAGTGTGGGATCAGACGTAGGGTACATGTCTAAAAAAATCGCGATCGTATCGAGCTCATGCCCTCCTGTCAGCGCTGGAGGAGTGGCCAGCTCGCATTACCACTTATATCGTGCGCTGGCACAAAAAGGATTTCAAGTACGGCTCTATACGTTTGAGGATTATCAGGTAGCATTGACTGAAAAAGGTATCACGCGTGTGGGGATGCCTCCCGGCCTCGTGAATGGGCTAAGGCGTCTGATCGGGTGGTATTTTCGAATCGTCGATCCGTCGAAAATTGTCTATCACTTTGCCGATGTCGCAGTATCTGCATGGCCCTGTATGAGGCTCAATTCAGCCATCAGAGATTTTCAGCCGGATGTCCTGATCCTTCCGGACCACGGATGCCCCGGTTTGTTTATCGCCAAACCAAAGGGATGTCGGACCATTCTGGTCTCCCATCACAATCCGGCTCGGTTTTTGAACAATCCCCTGTGGGGCCTTCACTCCGAACGCGACGCCAGGCTGGCAGTGGCTTGCGAGAATAAGGTCTTGCGGAAAGTCGATGCTGTGGTGTGCCCGTCGCAGTATATGCAGGAGATGTTCAACAAGACGTATGTCTATTCCGGGCCGGTCACGGTCATTCCTAATATGGTCGATGTCGAATTGATTGCGTCGATTCCGTCTCATGATATTCGAGGCAATCTCGCTCTTCCAGACGACTCTATCGTGATTTACATTCCTTCTGCGGGAAGTGTGTACAAGGGAGCCCGCTTTGTATTTGAGGTTGTGAGAAGAATTGCTTCTTACGCCACGAAGGACATCGGATTCTACCTGTCAGGGAACATTCCCCCCTTGCTGGCGCATGAACTTCGGTTTGTCCCTTCTAATGCCAAAATCTATGCCCCAGGGCAGGTCAGCTATACGGAGAATCTGGCGATCGTAAGGGCCTGTTCATTCGGGGTATCGCCTACACTCATCGAAAGCTTTGGCATGGCACTTCTTGAAGCGAGCATCTGTGGTGTGCCGATGGTTGCCTTTGATGTCGGTGGTAACGCTGACGTGGTGAGCAACGGCAGGACCGGCGTTCTCGTCCCTTTCCTCGACATCGAAACACTGATCCAATCGGCCTGCCGCCTCCTAGATAGGGATCACTGCGCAAACCTGCGGTCCGAGGCGGTATCGTATGCCGCCGATAGATTCAGCAGCGATCTGACCGTTGAAAAGTTTGTCAGCTTGATGCAGTAGCGTCTCCCATGAAATTTCTGATTATCAACACCGACTACCCCGACTTCCTGCATTGGTTCTATGCGCAGCATCCAGGATTGAAAGATCGGTCGTACAAAGAACAGTTCGATGTTCGAGCAGAGAGCCTCTTCGGGGTGGCCGACTTCTATTCGACAAACTTGATCCAGCTGGGACACGAGGCCAGGGAACTTCATGCCAATAATGAATGGATTCAGAGAGCATGGGCCAGAGAACATCGCATCATGGTTCATGAACCCGCTACCGCCGTTCGGAAAGGCGCTAGTTTGCTGCGGCGCGTTCCCGCATTTGCCGCGAGTGCTCCGGTTCGCTGGCTAAAATCCTGTGCCAGACCGCTGCTGCGCCAACGTCTGGAGCAGGATGACAGTTGGTTTTACGCGATTCTTTCTGCGCAGATCAAACAGTGCAGGCCTGATGTCATCTTGAATCAAGATATGGCGGGAGTCAGCGCCACATTTCTCGCAGAGATGAAGCCGCACTATCGATTTCTCATTGGTCAACATGCTGCTACACAGCTCACGATGGATTCTAGTTACCAGTGTTACGATCTCATGATTTCCTCTTTTCCTCCGATTGTTGAATTTTTTCGACGACAAGGGTTTCCAGCTGAGCTGAACCGTCTGGGGTTTGATCCTCGTATTCTGGCGAGACTTCGCCCTACTCAACACAAGTTTGGCGTAGCGCTAGTAGGAAGCTTCTCTGATGTCCATAGTAGCCGAGTTGCACTCTTGAACGAACTATATGCAAAGTTAGATCGGCCAGAAACCATAAAAGTATGGGCTCCCACAGTCGATCATCTCCCTGCAGCGTCACCAATTAGGCGTCAGTACATGGGGCCTGCGTGGGGGTACCGCATGTACGAAATTCTGAATGCTTCCAAGATGACTCTCAATCACCATGGGGATGTCCTTCCTTACGCGAATAATATGCGGTTGTTCGAATCGACAGGGACCGGTACATTGCTAGTCACCGATTGGAAGGCGAATCTTCACGAGATGTTCGAGCCGGGCAAAGAGGTTGTCACCTATCGGACACCAGAAGAATGTGCTGAGAAAATTCAGCACTATTTAACTCATGAAGCAGAGCGGCAGACCATTGCATCTGCGGGCCAAGCACGGACTCTCCGTAATCACACCTATCAGCATCGCCTGCAAGAGTTCATGGGCCTTGTTTGTAAATATATTTGAAAAACTTGCCAAAACTCCCGCCATCCTGCAGGCTTACGTTATTCTTTCGTTACCCATATGCCGCTGTGGCTATCCCAAGCTCAGTGGATCAATCCGACCTGCTTTTTCTACCTTGAGAGCGTAGCGGTCGCTTCAGGGGAAATAGGGGTCGTGTTGGGTTTGTGATTTTCGAGCGCGAGATTTGAGCCACATTCTCCAAGGGTTTCAACTGCATAGAGGACCAAAGTTACTCAACGATTTTTAGTGATAGCCCCATGGTCGTTTCAAAAAGAGTGAGCCGGAAGAGTGGTTGCTGGGTGTTGCCTTGGTGAAGAATTCCATAATGATGCCCGTGCCGCTCTTTGTTCTTGTGGGGACGCCCCACACGTGCGAGGTGCAAAGAGCATCATACCCTGGAGTCTCCCGATGCGCGCACTGCTGAAGGCCATCTTGCCTGTATGCGCGCAACAGCCTCTGAAACGATGGTTCACGAAGCCGGTTTATCACAGACAGCCCAAGATACCGGTGGAGGAGTATGAGGTTCTGAAGGGGCAAGTTCCCGGAGAATCGAACCATGGATGGCAGGCTCCTGGCACAGCAAAACGACAACTCGACGCCTTTGCTCCCATTTTTCAAGAGATGCGGGAAGGCAAACTGCGTGAAGATTTCGCCGCTCTCGCCGAAGCGGTACGTCTGACTCAGATGGATGACCCTCTCATTGTCGAGGTGGGCTGTGGAAGTGCCTGGAATAGAGAGGTGTTAGAGAGGTTTTCGAATACCACCGTACGGTATGTGGGGCTCGACTATGCGGTTGAGATGCTCAAGACGGCACACGCAATGTATCCGGGCGTTGTCACGTTAGCAGGAGATGCCACTGAGTTGCCGTTTCGAAATGGGTCGATTGATATTCTTGTTTCAGGAACTCTCTTGATGCATCTGATGTCGTATCAAAAAGCAGTGGAAGAAAGTCGTCGCGTTTCGAAGCGCTGGTGTATTTTTCATACGGTTCCGCTGCTACAGACTAGGGAAACGACTGTATTGCGAAAGGATGCCTATGGACAGCCAACGCTAGAGATTATCTTCAATAGTGCGGAGCTTATCGCCGTCTTTACTGCGAATGGTTTGAGGGTTCGTGCCGCCATCGACAGTTTGCCGTATGATTTGGAGCCTGTCCTTGGTGAGCCGACTGTGACAAAAACATTTGTATGTGAAGTTGCAGATCGATGATGCGTGCGAATTTAGGGTGTGGGAATCAGATTTGTCCTGGCTGGATAAACATAGACATCACCCGCACCGGACCGAGCGTCGTAGCTCATGACCTTTCCACGGGTATTCCATTGCCGAATGAGAGCTGTGAGGTAGTTTATCATTCGCATGTCCTGGAGCACCTGAAGCGACCCGATGCACAATTCTTTATGCGCGAATGTTTTCGTGTACTGAAGCCTGGCGGGATTCTCAGGGTTGCGGTACCGGATCTTGAGCAGGTATGCCGCCAGTATCTCCTGACACTTGATCAGGTGTTGGGCAAGAAGGTTCATGCCGCGTATGACTATGAGTGGATCATGCTGGAACTCTTTGATCAAATGGTCCGACCTCAGAGTGGTGGGAGCATGCACGCATACCTACAGCAGAATCCGCTACCCAATGAGGCATTTGTGTATGAGCGAATCGGCGAAGTGGGCCGTGAAATGGTTTCTTCACTTCGCACCTCAGTTGGCCAAGTGGGGCATTCATCGGGGAACCTCAGTCTTGGCATCCCGAGGTTTCTACGGAAAATGTGGTGGCGTATGGGGGTGAAGCTCACCCAAAAGTTAGTCTTCTGGGCCAGCGGACGTCGTTTTATAGAGGCCTACCGACTTGGACGTTTTCGAATGGGAGGAGAAGTCCATCAGTGGATGTACGATCGATATTCTCTCGCGCAGTTGATGAAGTCCGTCGGGTTGAAGGATCCACGCCAAGAGACAGCGCTGACCAGTAGGATTCTCGGATGGACAGATGTGCTCCTCGATGTCCTTCCAGATCGGACGGTGAGAAAACCGGACTCGCTCTTTATGGAAGCGTTGAGGCCCAAGTGACCTTTACGAGCGGTCGTCATAGCGGAATTGTGGCAATACTGTGAAAAGGAATAACCGGTTTTAACGATGATAGAGAATATCTTTCGAGGGCGAAACATCATGATTACCGGAGGGCTTGGCTTTATTGGATCAAATTTGGCGAAGCGTTTAGTCGATTTGGGTGGCCAGGTGACGGTCGTCGACAGTCTCGTGCCTGAGTATGGTGGAAATCTTCATAACATTGATGGATTCAGCGATCGTCTGCGTATCAATATCTCCGATGTGCGGGATCGATATAGCATGCAATATCTCGTTGAAGGGCAAGACTATCTGTTCAATTTGGCAGGGCAAACGAGTCACATGGATTCGATGGAGGATCCAGATACAGATTTGGAAATTAATTGTCGCGCACAACTGTCGATCCTTGAGATCTGTCGGCATCATAATCCTCGGATCAAGATCGTCTTTGCGAGTACGAGGCAGATATATGGCAAGCCAGATTACCTGCCTGTGGATGAGGCCCATCCGTCGCGACCCACGGACGTCAATGGTATCAACAAAATGGCGGGAGAGTGGTACCACATTCTGTACAGTAACGTGTATGGCCTTCGGACTTGTGCGCTACGTTTGACCAATACGATAGGTCCCCGTATGCGAATCAAGGATGCACGTCAGACGTTCTTGGGAGTGTGGATACGCCATTTGCTTGAACGCAAGCCTTTTGAAGTATGGGGCGGGGAGCAATTGAGAGATTTCACGTATGTGGACGATGTCGTTGACGCCTGTCTGATGAGTGCGGCCAGCGAAGAGACCAATGGCCAGGTATTCAACCTCGGAAGTCACGAGGTCATCAGCTTGAAGGATCTGGCAGAGATGCTCATCGAGGTCAATGGTGGGGGCCAGTATGCGCTCAGGGATTTTCCTCCTGATCGTAAGCGGATCGACATCGGTGACTATTATGCGGATTTCAGCCGCATCCGATCCGCTGTTCAATGGGAACCCACCGTGTCACTCCGGGACGGACTGGCCAACACGATCTCCTATTACCGGGAACATCTTGCGCACTATGTGTGAGCATTTTGAAGACGGGGTGTGCGAATCATGATTCCGCAGACCAGCCCGGGTGCAAGCTATCGTGCGCACCAGACAGAGATTGATGACGCGGTGGCTCGTGTTATGCAGAGTGGAATGTACATACTCGGGAAAGAAGTTGCGGCATTTGAGGAAGAGTTTTCCGCTTATTTGGGAGCTAACTACGGGATTGGTGTTGGGAGCGGAACCGACGCACTTCATATCGCGCTCCGAGCATGTGGCGTTGGGGCGGGGGACAGGGTGGCGACGACTCCACTGACCGCGTCGGCCACAGCAGCGGCGATTGAGATGGCAGGAGCGATCCCGGTATTTGTCGACGTCGATCCCTGCACAGGCCTTCTCGACCCTGAGCGGCTTGAACAGGCGATCAAAGATGGTGGGTCTCAACGACTGAAAGCAATTGTCCCCGTCCATCTCTATGGCTATCCAGCCGATATGGAGGCGATTACGACGTTGGCCAATCGGTATGGGCTTATGGTGATCGAGGACTGTGCGCAGTCTCATGGCGCATCTATTGACCTGAGGAAAACAGGTACATGGGGGCATATGGCAGCCTTCAGTTTCTATCCCACGAAAAACTTGGGTGCGATAGGCGATGGTGGGATTGTCATCACGAATGATCAGAGTCTGGCTGAGAAGGCGCGACTCTTGCGTGAATACGGGTGGCGCAAGCGGTATGTCAGTGAACGAGCCGGGGTGAACTCTCGGTTGGATGAGCTGCAAGCCGCAATTCTTCGAGTTAAGCTGCCGTATCTCGATCGAGAGAATAGCCGGCGACACGAGGTAGCCGAGCTGTATGCGATTGCCCTATCAGGGGCGACTCTGGAGACGATCCGACCAACTGCGAAGGTGCAGCATGTGTATCATCAATATGTGGTGATGTGCGATCGACGGCATGAGCTGCTAGCGTTTCTAAAAAATGAGGGCGTGGGGGCGTTGATTCATTACCCGGTACCTCTTCACCGGCAGCCGGCCTATCACTCACGAAGACCTCCGCAGGAAGAGGCACTGGCCAATAGCGAGAAAATTTGCGGGCGAGTTCTGAGCCTCCCCATGTTCCCTGAATTGACCAACGAACAGGTGGACAAGGTTATTCAAGTAGTCAAACAATGGGAGACGACTGTCAGGGTATCTGCATGACGCGCTATTTCTGTACCTATTTTGACCGGAATTATCTGGCCAGAGGGCTTGCTCTCTATCGGTCTCTTCAACGAAGGTGCCCGTCTTTTGAACTCTGGGTTCTCTGCTTGGATGCGGTATGTCATAGAGCGCTTTCAGAATTGCGGATATCAGGGATGCATCTCATCCCTCTGGAGGAGCTTGAGGAAAGCGATCGTCAGTTGTGTGCAGTTAAAAGCACCAGGTCTCGGCTCGAGTACTATTTCACCTGCTCACCTTGCTTGCCGTTGTTTGTACTGAGCCATCATTCGTATGTGGATCGAATAACGTACGTGGATGCGGACCTGTATTTCTTTCGCGATCCGTCTGATGTATTTGACGAGATCGAGCATTCTTCCATTGCCATAATTCCTCATCGATTTCATCCCACATTCATAGACAGAGAACAGTTTGGAATTTATAACGTGGGGTGGGTCTCATTTCGGCGCGATGAACCAGGCATGGCGTGTCTATCTAAATGGAGGGAGCAGTGTTTGGACTGGTGCTATGTCCGGTGTGAGGCTGATCGATTTGCCGATCAGAAGTATCTTGATCGATGGCCAGCTGACTTTTCGAACGTTGTGGTGATTCAGCATAAAGGTGCAAATCTTGCTCCTTGGAACGTGGCAAACTATCATCTCCGGCATACTGAAAGCGGCGTATGTGTGGAGAACGAGCCACTGATTTTTTTTCATTTTCACTATCTGAAGCAGGTGAATAAGTGGGTCTACAATCCCGGTCTCTCCGAATATAAGACCTCCTTGGTGCGTGTGTTACGCAACTATATCTACGTGCCATATATTCATGCGCTACGAGATGCCGAAGCAGAGGTCCAGGCGGTGCTCCCTTCTGGCGACATTCGTAGTCGTGAGGATTGGGGGGATTCAAAGGATGAGCCCGAGGCGCATCCCCGGGGGACGATTTCTGGCGTCGCGCATTCTATAAGGAATGTTGTTGGATTTTGGCGTGGCGTGATGGCCGGCGACTATGTGGTAATGACGCATGAGTAAGACGAAGGCCGGCAGTACGAGGACAGGTAAGGCACACAGCTCTGCGCGGAGTACTAGTCCTCGAAGGAGAACGTGAATGGACTCTGCTTCGCTGAAGAAGGCAATCCGCGCGATGTTGCGCTGGCTCAACCTGGACATCTACCGGCTCGATTCGGCAAAAGCAGTTTCGCTATCGCGGAGTGGGCTTGATGGTCTCTTGCGTCAGGCCCAAGCAATGGGATTCATTCCGACGACGGTGGTAGATGTAGGCGCAGCCTATGGTTCGTTTGCGAGCCACTGCTTCTCTGTATTTCCAAAGGCCCGGGTTTTCCTGCTTGAACCGCTCATTGAGTATCAGCCGCTCCTGAATAAGATGATAGAAGCGATGCCGACCGCACAGTGCATTCTGGCTGCAGCTTCAGCTCATCAGGGAGAGTTGATTCTCAACGTCCATCCAGACTTAGTAGGCTCTTCTCTCCTTCGCGAAGTCGAGAAGGATACTCATGTGAATGGCGTGCCCAGAACTGTTCGGGCCATAACCATTGATAGTCTTATCAAAGAGACAGGAGCGAAGGGGCCTTTCTTACTCAAGGTGGATGTGCAAGGGGCAGAGCTGGACGTGCTTCGAGGCGCGGAAAGGATGCTAGCAGACACCGAATACATTCTATTAGAGGTATCGTTGTTCAATTTTTTTGTAGATGGCCCAGACTTTCATGATGTAGTCATGTACATGAAAAGCCGAGGATTTGTGGCCAATGATATTTCCGGGCTTCAATACAGACCATTAGACAACGCGCTCTCTCAGATCGATATCGCGTTTGTGAAAGAGCGAGGTCTGTTCCGTCAGCGACATTTCTACGCAACTCCGAAACAGCGCGAGGCGCAGGATAGGCGAATTCGTACTCACATGGAGGAGCTGTTCGCTCGGGCACGATAATGCAGAAACCACTTCCCATCATTTCCGTCGTGACCCCTTCATATAACCAAGGGCGGTTTCTTGAGGAAACGATCTGTTCCGTACTCACACAGAGTTATCCTCGCGTTGAGTATGTCGTGATAGATGGAGCCTCTTCAGATGACAGTGTAGAGATCATCAGAAAGTATGAGGGTCGATTGACCTATTGGGTGAGTGAGATGGATAAGGGGCAATACGACGCGATTAATAAAGGGTTTGCCAGAACGACTGGAGAGATTATGGCGTGGCTCAACAGTGACGACAAGTATACGCCATGGGCGTTGACCGTCGTTGCAGACATTTTTCGGTTGTTTCCCCATGTTGAGTGGATTACCAGTGTCCATCCAATCCGTTGGAATGAGAGAGGCCAAGTTATCGATGTCGATTTTACCGGAGGGTTTAATCAGCACTCATTCTTGCGTGGAGGGAATTTCCCTGCGAAGGGATCGCACGGGAGGAGGTGGATCCAGCAGGAATCAACGTTCTGGAGGCGTTCATTGTGGGAACGGGCAGGCGGACGTCTGGATTGTTCATTGGGGCTCGCGGCCGACTTCGAATTGTGGGCCAGGCTATTCCAGCATGCGGATCTCTGCGGAGTGAGTGCGATCCTTGGAGGGTTTCGAGAACATGGGGATCAGAAGTCGATTCACCAGCGTGAGCAGTATATGCGCGAGGCTGATCAGACACTGCGGAGTTACGGGAAGTGGCCTTGTAGTGTAGGGCAAAGACTTTTGCGCGACGTTATCTGGAAAGTATTTCGGCAACATTCCCTTGCCTCTATTTCCCCGCAGCTCCGTTCGCTCTTGCATCAGACAGGACTGTTTTATCCTGCTTCTGTTGCCGTCTGGAAAGGAAAAGAATGGGAAATGATTACCGGCTTTGTCGTGTAGCCATGTATCCTATCCTTGGAGTGGCATGTTGCTGTGAATCATCCAATCAAATTGTTGTTTCTTGTGGTCGGTCTTGGGGTGGGAGGGACTGAGTCACATCTGCTTGAACTTGCCTCACGCATCGACCGAAAGAAGTTTGAGGTGGTAGTCGTTTCCCTCAAGTCAGGCGGGGCATTGGTATCGGAGTTACGGTCACGCGGAGTCCGAGTCCTTTCCTTAAATGGGAAGGGGAAGCTGGACATCCGGGTCCTTTTCCGATTGCGGGAAACTCTCCTGGCGGAACGGCCCGATGTGGTGCAGTCTTTTCTATTTTGGGCCAACGTGGTATCGCGGCTTGTACGACAAGCCGGCAAGAAGGTGTGTGTGGTCTCTGCCTATCATGACCAAGTGGCGCGGGAAGGGTGGCTGAACCGTTTTGTCGATCGAGTGACCATGAGGTGGACCAGTCGATTGGTGTGTTGTTCACATGCCGTGCGTCGTTCGATCAAGTCTCGGATAGGCGGTCGTGAGGAACAATTCGTCGTTATCCCATTTGGGGTTGAGACTGGTCGCTTTCGAGGCGTGGCGTCTCTGTTGAGAAATGAATTAGGTCTGCAGGAAGGGGTGCCGATTATTGGCACTGTCTGCCGGTTAGTTGAGCCAAAGAAAGGGCTGCGATTTCTCCTGGAGGCAGTCGTACAGTTAGAGAAAGAAGTTGATGGTCCTTCCTGTCAGGTATTGATTGTGGGTGATGGGCCTGCAGAGGGGCATCTTCGAGTAATGGCTCAGCAGTTGGGCATCGCTTCGCGTGTCATATTCGCTGGAGTACGACGAGATATCCCCCAACTGTTGCCATTGCTGGATGCATTCGTATTGCCCTCACTGTACGAGGGGTTCGGCATTGCCATTCTTGAAGCGATGGCCGCGGGTCGGCCGGTCGTGGCGACTACGGTTGGAGGGATCCCTGAGTTTGTGACGCATGGCGAGACGGGCATTCTTGTCGCGCCGGGCGATGCAGCAGCATTGGCTTGCGCGATACAGCGGGTATTGGCGAATCCTGAGGAGGCACGCCAGATGGGGTTAAGAGGACAGCGTCACGTCCAAGAACATTTTGAAATAGCCACTGTCGTGCGTCGGCATGAGGAAGTCTACGAGGCTTGCCTTGTCGGGTCATAGCCAGATCAGACCGACAAACAGAAAGAATGGGAAATGTTTGTGGGGTGGAGCGAGGCCGGTCTAATGTACCTGTATCTGCTCACATTTATTCTGGCGTTCTTGGTCGCATGGTACGGTGTGCCGATCGCTCGGCAAGCGGCCTTGAAATACGGCATCGTGGATGCGCCGGATGGACGATTGAAGCATCAGCGTGAGCCGGTGCCTTATTTCGGTGGACTAGCGATTTATCTCGCCTTTCTCATAAGCCTGGCGTTTACCTTTGAATTCCGCCACGACGTTCTCGGGATTGTCTTGGGCGGAACCATCGTGGTGATGCTTGGCCTGATCGATGATTTTGGTGTGTTGACCCCCGCAACGAAATTAGTAGGCCAACTCCTCGCCGTCTTTGTATTGATCAAGAGTGGAATCAGGATTGAGATTGCGGCGCTGCCAGAGTGGTTGGACCTCACGCTGACGGTGTTCTGGATGGTGGGATTGATCAATGCATTCAATCTGCTCGATATCATGGACGGTCTCTCGGCCGGCGTGGGGGCAGTCAGCGCGAGTTGTCTGCTTGTCGTGGCCTTGCTGCAAGGCGATCAAACTATTGCCGTGATGCTTGTTGCGTTGCTCGGAAGCCTGCTGGGATTTCTCAAGTACAACTGGCATCCAGCACGGATTTACATGGGAGATACAGGGGCCATGTTCATCGGGCTGTTGCTGGGAGCGATGACCATGATTGAGCAATATCCCAGTGACCATCCTCTCTCGCTCCTCACCCCCGTGTTTATTGTAGGGATTCCAATATTTGACACCCTGTTTGTGATGTACATTCGCTATAGGCGTGGACTTCCCATCTTTTGGGGGAGCCCGGATCACGCCGCGATTCGACTGCGTCATTGGGGGATGTCAGTCCCACAGATCGTGATTACGAGCTATGTGGCTACGGCAGTCGTGGGAGTAATCGGCCTTATGATGCTGTCAGTCAGCCGGGAAGTGGGGTGGGTGCTCTGTGCGGGGACAGCTGGCGCACTCTTACTCTTGACCATGCTATTGAAAAAGGTCGATACCCGTCGGCCTGGGCAGGTTGATGTCTCATCATCAGACAGTGGAGGAGCGAAAGCAGCATGATCCTCATCGTCGGAGCCGGTTTAGCTGGCCTCAGTGCGGCCTATCATCTTTCCGGGCTTCCGTATCGTCTCTATGAGCGAGAGCAGGAGGTCGGTGGCTTATGCCGTTCCTACAAGAAGGATGGCTTTACCTTCGATTACACCGGACATCTGCTCCATTTCCGCCAAGCCGAAATCAAAGCTTTGGTGGAAACGCTTTTGGCTGGAAAACTACAGAAACATGCCCGGCAATCGTTCATCTATTCTCACCGGACTTATACGGAGTATCCATTTCAGGTCAATACATTTGGGCTCCCGCCGGAGGTGGTGCGAGAGTGTTTAATGGGGTTTATCGCCACCCTCACGAATCAGCACGCCGGCCCTGCGCCAGATGATCGATCGTTCAAAGAGTGGATTCTCGATAATCTCGGCGAAGGCATGGCCAAGCATTTCATGCTGCCGTTCAATGAAAAACTGTGGCAGGTCTCGCTGGACGAACTGACGTCGGACTGGGTGTCCTGGCTGGTGCCGAAACCCGAGCTGAAGGATGTGGTGAACGGTGCGTTGGGTATCAAAGACAAAGCCTTCGGCTATAACCCATCGTTTCTCTACCCTGCGAACGACGGTATCAAAGTACTTCCAGAGTCCTTCCTGCCCGGGATCGACGGGATCACCCATGGCGCGGAACTCATAGAAGTGGACACCAAGCGCCGTCGCGCCATTTTTCGCGATCACACGAAAGGCGGAACGAGAGAAGAGCGATATGAGTCGCTGGTCTCGACGATTCCGATCCCGGAGCTGATCCGTCGCTGCCTCGATTTCCCTGTTCCATTGAAAGACGCAGCGGCCGCGTTACGCTGGGTCTCGGTCTATAATATTAACTTGGGGATCGGTCGCGAGCAGGTGTCGGATAAACATTGGATCTATTTTCCAGAAAAGGACTATCCCTTCTACCGCGCCGGATTTCCCATGAACTTTTCTCCTTCGCTAGGGCGTCCTGGCTGCAGTTCGATGTATGTGGAGATGTCGCATAAGCCGATGGAGCACCAGTCTGCGGAGCAGTTGATTGGTCGGGTGCGTTCCGGTCTGGAGCAGGCCAGCATCCTTCGCCCTGACGATGAGCTGGTGGTCTCGGATGTCAAGGATCTTCAGTATGCTTATGTCTATTTTGATCGCCATCGTGCGAAGGCGGTACCGGCCATTCTCGCCGAGCTTGAGCGCCGGGGAGTTTACTCGGTCGGTCGCTATGGGCGCTGGGAACATACATCGATGGAAGATGCCATCGGGCAAGGGAAGCAGGTCTCTGAGCGTCTGAGAGCCCAATACGGGTATCAAGCCTCAGCCTGAGGAAGGTAGTGTGGAGACTGTCTGTCATGTCATCACCAAACTGGAATTGGGAGGCGCACAGGAAGTTGCGCTGTATGCTGTGTCGCATCTTGACCGGAACAAGTTCCGTCCCCTTCTTATCACGGGTCCTGGGGGCCTTCTCACGGATGAAGCCAAAACCCTCCCCGGTGTCGATGTTCACGTCCTGTCATCGCTCGCCCGTCACGTTCATGTCCTAGCGGATCTTGCTGCATTTGTTGAACTCGTTCGCCTGTTTCGGCGTCTGCACCCGACGATTGTCCATACGCATAGTTCGAAGGCCGGTATTCTCGGCCGGTGGGCGGCATGGTGTGCGGGAGTGCCCATGATTTTTCACACCATTCATGGGTACGGCATCACGCCGGCGCAGTCTCATTGGATACGCCGTACCTTGATTTTGCTTGAACGTATGACAGGATGGATCACGACCCATTGGATTGCGGTCGCTCAGGCCGACGTCGAGAAAGGGATCGAGTGGGGGCTATTTGACCGGACGCAGGTGTCGGTCGTTAGGCCCGGCATTGATCCGCTTCCGTTTCAGGGCGGTATCGATGCGACGACACGGGATGCGTTGCGGGCACAATTCGGAGTGGGGCCTGCTGGGTATTTAGTGGGGATGGTTGCCTGTCTCAAGCCGCAGAAAGCTCCAGAGGACTTCGTGGCTGTGGCTAAACGGGTGTGTGAGGCAGTACCCAACGCTCAGTTCGTCTTGATCGGGGATGGAGAACTGCGTTCAAGGATTGAGTCGCTGATTGAAGTGAATGGGCTTCGTGCACGGTTGCACCTCGCAGGATGGAGACGCGATATTCCGACCGTCATGAAAATATTCGATGCGTTTTTGCTCACGTCACATTGGGAAGGATTACCGCGCGTGCTCTTGGAAGCGCGGACCATAGGCCTGCCGGTCGTGGCCACGAGGGTTGGAGGCGTTGAGGAAGTGATTGCCCAGGGCCACCATGGGTGGTTAAGCAACGCGGGGGATATTGCCGGTTTGTCAGCACATCTCATCCGAGTGTTGAAGGGTCGAGATGGCCAACCCCAAGGACGATTGCGGTCTGTGGAGGCGCTCCCGAAAGAATTTCGCCTTGATGAAATGGTTAAACAGTATGAATCTCTGTATGATAGGTTTTTGGATGACCGGCGAGGTGGGAAGGCTCCTCGTTCGGCGTGGTCAGCGTCACACTCACAGCCCAAGGAGCTTTTGTGAACGTTCCCCTTTTGGACCTCAAAGCCCAATATCATGTCATTAAGCCGGAAGTGTTGTCGGCCATCGAGGCTGTCTGCGACGAGCAGGGGTTCGTGCTTGGACCACGCGTCGTGGCGTTCGAGGAGGCGACGGCACAGTATATCGGCAGCCGCTATGCGATAGGTTGCGCTTCCGGGAGCGATGCCTTGTTGCTCTCACTCATGGCGATGGGAGTGAAGGCTGGCGATGAGGTCATCACGATTCCCTTCACATTTTTTGCCACAGCGGGTGCGATTTCACGATTGGGCGCAAAGCCAGTGTTTGTGGATATTCAGCCGGATACGTTTAATATCGATCCGGCACTCATCGAGCAAGCGGTGACCCCTCGTACGAAAGCCATCATTCCCGTTCACCTCTTCGGGCAATGCGCGGATATGGCGGCGATCAATGAGATTGCAAAGCGGAAAAAGATATATGTCATTGAGGATGCCTGCCAGGCGATTGGCGCGGCACAGCAGGGGAAACGTGCCGGGATATTTGGAGACACCGGGTGCTTTAGTTTTTTCCCCTCCAAGAATTTGGGCGGCTTTGGAGATGGGGGGCTCATCACGACGAACGACAAAGCCCTTGCGGACTCCATGGCGATGCTCCGTGTTCATGGGAGCCAGGTTCGCTATCTCCACGAGGCGATTGGGATCAATAGCCGGTTGGACGCGCTCCAGGCTGCTGTACTCCAAATCAAACTCAAGTACCTTGATCAGTGGAACGAGGGGCGACGTCGGAATGCCGAACGGTATCAACAGTTGTTTGCCAAGACGAAGCATGCAGATTGTGTCGTGCTTCCGCCAACGGCGCCGGGGAATTTCCATGTGTATAATCAGTTCACGGTTCGAGTGCCGAAGCGCGATGAATTGCGTGCGTTCCTCAAAGAGAAAGGGGTCGGCACTGAAGTATATTATCCGCTTCCGATGCACCTTCAAAATTGTTATCGTGAGTTAGGACATCAAAAGGGATCGTTCCCTCTGTCAGAACAGGCGGCTGAAGAGGTCATGTCTATCCCAATCTATCCTGAGTTGACAGAGGCGCAGCAGGGCTACGTTGTCGACACGATTGCAGAGTTCTATCGGCGCGCGTAATCCCACTCACGTCCCGCCGCTGTTTCCAGCAAACCTCTCGTTCCCGCCTATTTCTAGGCCATTTCCGTATTCCGTCGTACAATGAATGCACATATCGAGTCTTGGGCGAGCCTCGCACGTGGCACAGTTTGCAGAAGCGGTTCATGTGAGGGTGATAGGAGAGTCAAGGAATGCTCTTTCTCATCTGACTCATGCCAAAGTCGTAGCCTATTCGCAGTCGTTGGATCTCGAATTGTGGAAGCTCGATGGCATTGCCGAGCCGCTGCCTATTGTTGAAGTGAATAAATCAGGTTGGACTAGGGTTGAAGATCGCGTGATGGTCATCGGTTCTCCAGAATAGGGTGGGGGCTATAGACCTTCCCCACTGGCATGATCAGTGCTGGGCGATAATTTTAACGGGGCAGGGGAGGCATGTCTTTCAAACAGAGCCAGGTTTAACTCGTCACAACTCCAATGGCCCGTTGTTCGAATGGTGAAGAGCATATGGTCGTGATCATACGGCAATTGTCCGCGTAGCCTGGGACGACCTTCCGCTCACGAGCATCAGTTTCTTGCTCACGTCGAGTATTGCCACATCATGGTTGCGAGAACATGGGGGTACGAACTGAGCGAGGACAGGTTCGCTTCGATAAGTTACACCTTCTGATCATACCTCATGCGCTCCTCCAGGGGCGTTCTTTGTTGGGCGGCACAAGAGCGGCCCGTTTGCCGTCGAGAACTGAATATAGGACGAAATGAGATCTTCCTCTGGCGAACACTTCATCGCGCTAGACCACGTGAGGGCTTTGGCGGCGTTCATGGTATTTGCGTGGCACTTCACCCACGCAGCAAATGGATACCCAGTTCCATTCGAATATGTTCCGGCACTATTTCCTTTCTCACTCCTTGATGAGGGGCATACGGGTGTCGCTCTCTTTATGACGCTTAGTGGCTATTTGTTTGCCAAGCTGCTCGACGGCAAGTCCATTGACTACAAGGTCTTCCTCTGGAACCGCGCCCTGCGCCTCTTCCCACTTCTTGTAGTTGTGATTCTGATCGTCGGTATCCTACGGTTCATGAGTGGCGGGAGTATGTACTCCTATTTACACTCCATCGCAAGAGGGGCTTTCTACTCATCCCTGCCAAACGGAGGGTGGTCAATTACTGTTGAGTTCCACTACTACGCGATTCTCCCCCTGTTTCTTTGGATGTTTGGAAAGTCGAAGCTGCTGCCGATTTCTATAATTGTTGTGGCCATTGCACTGCGTGTGTTCGTTTACCGCGAGATAGGGGAAATTCAGTCCCTTGCCTACTGGACAATTGTTGGCCGAATTGATCAGTTCGCGCTCGGCATGCTCATGTATCAGTTCCGTACGTCCATTGCGTATCGTCATGTTCTTGCTATTGCTATATTTACCGGGTTCACGATGTTCTACTGGTATTTCGATCTTCACGGTGGGTTCTATCAAAACCCATCATACCCGTCGCCCAGTCCGCTCTGGATTGTCTTCCCAACAATTGAAGGGATAGCCTTCGCTGTCGGCATTGCGTGGTATGATAACTCCTTCTCCCACTCGACCACCGGGT